>JABUEY010000005.1 GCA_013314815.1 Syntrophobacteraceae bacterium | reverse complement strand
TTGCAGCCATCCCGGGTGGGTAAGGGGTTGGTGAAAACGTTGAGGAGGGAGAGTTCTTCGTCGCAACGAAGGTGCCCGGACTCTCCAAAAAAAAATCCCTAGAGCAATAAGCTCTAAGGAGTGCACCCTGTTTCACTTGATCCTTGGAGGACATCGCGGCATGACCTCGTACCGGCTTTCCTCACGATCAGGCAGGTGTTCTGGCTTCGGATCTCTCTACTCTCCACGCCTTCCCGAAATGCCTTTCAGTGGTCTCCGTGGATTTCGTCCCCGTTCACAGCGGCGGGACCGCTCCCGATTTCAACGGGATTCCCTTTTGAGCCGTTGGGCACCTGATCGCTTCCCAATCTTCAGTAACACCATCATTAACAGCAGCCGGCCGGTGTTGTCAAGCCTTTCCGGCAGTCACCTCGAAGATCAGGTTTTTTCTCTTCCCTGATCTCCCACCCTGCTCGCGCATGCCCAGGCTCACGGAGAATCTGCCATCCAAACCAGACCATCGGCGCCGGAACGAAGAAAGGGGACGGCGCCTCACGTGCCGTCCCCGGAATTTCAATCCCCAGTGGAGCTGAGGGGAGTCGAACCCCTGACCTCTTGAATGCCATTCAAGCGCTCTCCCAACTGAGCTACAGCCCCGATGTGTTGGTATCAATACAAAACGGGACCTTTGATGTCAACCCCTTTATTCGCTTTTCTTTTCCTGCCGCCCGGATGCGCGCAGGAGGGCAAACCACGGTTCATCTTCGAATCCTTTTCTTCTTCTTCGAATCCGTCCTCCATCCTGCGCCTTCACGGCGGCCATGGAACAGCCGAAACGTCGGTCCAGGCCCGCGACATTGTTCTTGACAGTCGGGAGGCTCTCTCTCTATATTCGGCATCACAACGCCGGAGTGGTGGAACTGGTAGACGCGCTGGACTCAAAATCCAGTGGGCTTCCCGCCCGTGAGAGTTCGATTCTCTCCTCCGGCATCACAGGCGGTGAGCGAAAGGGCCGGCGATCTCAGCGGCCTTTTCGCATTTTCTCCGTGATTTTCCAATCCTCGTGCGCCGTCCACAAACCATTCACGCCCGTTTTCCCCCGCCCCGCCGGACTGTCCAGGAAAGTCATGTGCTCCCAAGCACGATCGAAAGGCATAACCGCCATGTTCAAGGTTCTTCTCACAAAGCGCGCACCCGGACAGTTGTCGCACATAGGTGGACTACACCCCAAAAACATCATTTCCTTAACAACGTCATTTCCTCGATACAGTCACTGCCTCAACATCCTCATTGCCGCGAAGTCAGAAATCCAGGAAGAGCAGCTGTGCAGGGCAAGGCAGTTTCAAGCAATGGGAAAGAGCCTGGAAGACAAGATGGATAGAGCAAGGCAGTCCCGGGCGCAGAGATCCTTGTAACGCGATTTGCGCTCAGACTAGATTCCCGCCTTTGTATGATGTTGGGAGGTTGTCGGGAACGACGTTGGGATGCTGAATGACCTTGTGATCTTCACGGGAGTGACGTTCAGATTCCGAACCTAGTTCGGATTCCATCGATCTCTTGCGTGAAAAACGCCGGATGGGTGAAAAGCTGCGGAGGTATTCGATTACCGGATGAACCGGAATCTTCCGCAGCTTTGGGTTTTATGCGGATAATTTCGTTTCAGGGGCGACCGTGTCCGTCCGATCTTTTCCGGTTCCGGCTCTTCACACTTTTCTCACCGGTGGATAAAATATATCCAGCCGTCCTCGGGATCGTGACCGCTTCGTCCTGGTGCGCACGGTCTGGAACCATGCGGGGAGTGTTCGAACAATGCCTAATGGAGCACGGCAAGGCATTTTACAGGCAGGAGAATCGAGATGATCCGGAATACAACATCCCTCGTGCTGCTCGTGGATGACGATCCATCCCACCGCCTGATGCTCGGAACACTTCTGGAAGACTGGAATTACCGGGTCATCGAGGCCGAAGACGGGCTGCAGGCACTCGAACTGGTCAAGAAGAGCCCCGTCGACCTGGTCCTGATGGACATGCGCATGCCCCGTATGGATGGCATCCAGGCCACGCGGGAAATAAACCGCCACAACCCGGCCATTCCCATCATCATCATGACGGCCTATTCATCCATTCCTTCCGCCGTTGAAGCGCTCAAGGCGGGAGCCGCGGACTATATCACCAAGCCGCTCGATTTCGATGCCTTGAAGCTGCTCATCGATCGAGCGGTAAAGCGCGTGCACCTCGAACAGGAAAACGAACAGCTCCGCGGCCAGCTTGCCAGGCTTCAAGCCTCGGAGATTCTCGGGAACAGCTCCGTTATGAAACATCTGCTCGAAATCATCGCGATGGTGGCTCCGTCCGAAGCTACAGTGCTCATTACCGGTGAAAGCGGAACCGGCAAGGGGCTCATCGCCCGCGCCGTTCATGCGAACAGCCTCCGCGCGCAGATGCCCCTTGTGGAAGTCAACTGCGCCGCCATCCCGGAGACTCTCGTTGAATCCGAACTGTTCGGCCACGAAAAAGGGTCTTTCACCGGGGCAAACAGGCAGAGGCCGGGGCGATTCGTGCAGGCCGACCACGGAAGCCTGTTCCTGGACGAAATCGGGGACCTGAACCCATCCATGCAGGCGAAACTGCTCCGAGTCCTCCAGGACGGAGAAGTCCAGCGGGTGGGCAGCGACGCTGCGATACCCGTGGACGTGCGTATCCTTGCCGCCACAAACCGAAATCTTGAAGAGATGGTCGAACAGGGGACTTTTCGGGAAGACCTTTACTACCGGCTGAATGTCGTGACCATCGAGGCCCCTCCCCTTCGTTCCCGCATCGAAGACATTCCTTTCCTGGCATCCCATTTCCTGGAATCCTTCGCAGCCAGGAACCGCAAAACCGTCAAGGGGCTCACTCCCGCCGCCATGGATCTTCTCCTCAGATACCCATGGCCCGGGAACGTTCGCGAACTGGAAAACGTCATGGAGCGGGCGGTCATCCTGCTTCGAGGAGAGTACGTTTCCGACAGGGAACTGCCTCTGAATATCCAGCGGCTGGGTAACGAAGAAAGGATCGAGACCCGGGAGGAAAGAACGGAACATGCCGGCAGACTGGTCACCGGCGTGACACTCGCCGAACTGGAAAAGCAGGCCATTCTCCTTGCATTGAAAGAAACGGGGGGCAATAAGAGCGAAACGGCCCGGCGCCTGGGAGTCACCCGCCGCACGCTTCAGCTCAAGCTGAAAAAATACGCCGGGCAGGGGGAATTCCTTGACCCGGACGGATAGAGAATCCCCCCACCCGTGCCTCGAGATCCGCCCAACACCCGGATCATCCGGACGTCCTCAAGCCTTCGCGGGAATGATGATGTGGTGCAGAATGCCTTGTGGTGCCAAGTGACGTTCTGGTACCGAATGACGCTGCTGCGGATGTATTCCACCCTGGTGCGACAGCTGTCCGAATACGCATTTATGAAAAAATGCCGGAACGGTTTGGCCCGTTCTTAAGAGATCAGATCTTAAATAATGGCTCAACCTATTCACATAGTGGGTTGTCAGCCCACGGCTCATGGAAGTTTGCCGGAAGAACCGTTGCTTCTCCCGGCACGCGGGATACAGCGCCTGCACCAAGGCTCAACGGCAGCCTCCGCCATTGTTTCTCCAGGCATGCGGGAAACAGGCGCAGGCCCTGCACGGCGTCCCTGCCCCAGGGATATGCATGGAAAACCTATCGATGTTCAACACGATCCTAGAAGCTGAAGAACACCTTTTGCAGCACGCGTGGAGTTACCCCGGTGAGATCCAGGTACATGGTCAACCCGCCCATGAAGAATGGCCACCCTGCCCCCATGATGAGAGCCAGGTCCACGTCCTTCGAGCTGTTGACCACCTTCTCCTTCAGGATCAGGTCCGTTTCCCTGGCCAGATTGCTCAGGACCTGTTCCTGGATCTCTTCGAGGTGGAATTCCTTCCCGCGGGTCCTGCCCCAGAGGCTTTCCACCTCGGGGTCCACCCTTTTGACCTTGCCTTCCGTCACGTAGATGCCCGTCTTTTTGGCGTCCACAACCCGCTTGAACCCGCTGTTGAGCGGGAAGCGGTCGGGCCCGAACGCCTGGTTGAGAGTCTCCATGACGTGCAGGGCTACGGGAAGCCCCACGAGGCCCAAAAGATCGAACGGGGCCATGGGAAGTCCAAGCTTGAGGAGCGCCTCGTCCACCTGTTCGAATGTGGCCCCTTCATCGATAAGGGTGAGGCAGTCGACGAGCATCTTCACGAGAATGCGGTTCACCAGGAACGCGGGCGAATCCTTGACGAGGATTCCTGTCTTCCTGAGCTGCCTGGCGACGTCGAAAGCCGTTGCCAGGGCCTCTTCGCCGGTTCTTTCGGCCTTGACCACTTCAACGAGGGGCAATACGGCGACGGGATTGAAGAAATGAAAGCCAACGACCCGCTCGGGGTGTTTCAGGTCGGCGGCCATGCGGGAGACGCTGAGTGACGACGTGTTGGTCGCCAGTACTGTGTCCGGCCTGACATGAGCCTCGACTTCGGCAAAGACCTGCCTTTTCACATCCATCTGCTCGAAAACCGCCTCGATGACAAAGTCACAGTCCGCAAAATCCCGGTAGTCGAGGGTTCCCTTGATCAGCCCGGCCAGGTACCTGGCTCTCGGTTCGGGAATTCTGCCCTTCTCGGCCAGCTTTCGAAACTCCTGCCTTACGTACTCACAGCCACGGTCCACGTACTCCTGCCTGATGTCCTTCATCACCACGGGAACGCCCATCCTGTAGATGAACAGGTGAGCCAGCTGTGAAGCCATAAGACCCGCGCCGACGATCCCCACCTTCCCCACTGGCCGGGGTTTGACTTCGGGCACTCCATGGATCTTCCGGGCATACCGGTTCACCAGGTCGAACGAATAGATGGCCGCCTTGCACTGGCGGGTCTTGATGAGATCGCCGAGTGCCTTGTTTTCTTCTTCGAAGCCCTTTTCCACGTCCCATTCGCAGGCGCCCTGGATGAGTTCCAGCGCCCGGTACGGGGCAGGAGCAGCCCCGTGAACCCGGCCGTCGATAAATGCACGAGCCTCCGCCGCCAGGGCTTTGATGTCCCCCGGCTGGAAGGCGGGACGCTCGACCTCGACCTTTCCGGCAATGATGTCCTCAAGAAACCGTATGGTTTCATCGAGAAACTCGGCCCCGTCGAACAGACGGTCTGCCAGCCCCACCTGGAATGCCTGGACTCCGTTGATCATGCGGTTCTGGTTCAAAGCGTTGAAGATGATGAGTTGAACCGCTTTTTCCGGTCCGAGGAGCCTGGTGCCGAGTGTGCAACCGCCCCAGCCGGGAATGAGGCCGAGAAAGCATTCGGGGAATCCGATGGCCCGCGCGTTCTTTGCCACGGTGCGGTACCGGCAGTAGAGGGCAATTTCGAGGCCTCCTCCGAGGGCGGCTCCGTTTATGGCCGCAACGGTGGGAAAGGGCAGGTCCATGATGCGCTTCATGACCGTATGCCCCAGCTTTCCTATCTGGTACCCCTGGTCGAACGTGGTGATGAAGGGAACCTCGGTGAGGTCGGCGCCGGCGGCGAATATGTAGGGCTTTCCCGTGAGGACAAGCCCCTTGACTCCCTCTTCAGCCGTGACCTGGTGCAGTACATGTTCCAGGGACAACAGGGCGGCTTCGCCGAATGTATTGGGTTTCCTGTAGTCGTGGCCATTGTCCATGGTCACAATGGCAATCCTGCCCGCGGGTGAATCATAGAAACGATTATAGAAACGGGTAACCGGTTCGGCCATGGCTCTTCCCTCTGTGATGTCTTGTGGGTTTATTTATCGCCCGTCTGCAGATTTTCCCAGATGGCGGACGCCCCCTGGCCCAGGCCCACGCACAGTGCGGTAAGGCCGTAGCGCGCCTGTGGGTGCTCGGAAAAATGGTGCATGAGATGCATGACCAGCCTGGGGCCGGACGCGGCCAGAGGATGCCCGAAAGCGATGGCTCCCCCAAGCGGATTCAGCCGTTCGTCGTCGGGAATCCTCATCCCGAACTCCTTCATGAACACCAGGCACTGCACCGCAAAGGCTTCGTTAAGTTCGACGAAGTCCATTTGCTCCATGGACAGCCCTGTTCTGGCAAAGACCTTCCTTGTCGAAGGGACAGGACCGTAGCCCATCACTTCGGGGCGAACACCGGCGAAGGCATATCCCACCAGGCGCATCTTGGGTGCAAGGCCCAGTTCGCCGGCCTTTTCTTCACTCATGAGGAGCACGCCGCAGGCCCCGTCGTTCAACCCCGAAGAGTTCCCCGCCGTCACGCGGCCCTGGTTTCGAAAAGGCGTCTTGAGATCCCTCAGTGCTTCCATCGTCGTTTCCGGCCTCGGCTGCTGGTCCTGGTGGGCCACCGCCCAGCCTTCCCGGGTGTAGACACTCATGGGAACAATCATCTTCTGGATCTTTCCCGCCCGGTAGGCCTCAGCCGTTTTCCTCTGGGACAGGCAGGCATATTCGTCGGCCATTTCCTTTGTGATATCCGGATACATGTCGTGAAGATTCTCGGCGGTTTTCCCCATCACCAGGGCATCCTCCGAAACCAGGCGTTCGGCGAGGAAACGGGGGTTCGGGTCTGCCGTAGCTCCCATGGGATGATGCCCCATGTGTTCCACACCCCCCGCCACGGCAATATCGCAGGCACCCAGAGCGATCTCGGATGCCGCCGCCGTAATGGCGGTGAGCCCTCCCGCACACATGCGATCCACGGAAAACCCGGAACAGCTTTCGGGAAGACCGGCAAGGATCGCCGTCGTGCGTCCGAGAGTCAGCCCCTGGTCTCCTTCCTGAGTCGTAGCGCCCCAAATGTTCTCTTCCACCATTTCGGGTTTCACCGCCGGATTTCGCCTCATCAGCTCCCGGATGACCTTTACCGCCATATCGTCGGCGCGAGTGAGCCAGAAATAGCCGTTTTCGCCGGCCCTGCCGAACGCTGTTCGAATCGCGTCCACTATAACCACATCTCTCGACTTCATGAGAGCAATCCTCCCGGTGTATGGGTTCATCGAATCTGTCTGCAACCGCTCCAGCACTACCGGATTTCGCTCCCGGAATCTACACGAGGGCAAAACCGTGGTCCGGAATATCGAGAGCAGACTTGTCGTTGTTCATGATGGATCGAGCCCTGCCGCCGGCCTGTGTGAGCACCTGGTTGATGAAGAAGCGGGCCGAAGCGATCTTTCCGAAGTAAAAAGCCGCACTGCGGTTTTCCCGGAGCACCTTTCCGCGGGAGACGTCGTCGCTCGCGTTGTGGTCCCGGTAGATTTCCCGGAGCCTGCGGTCGGCCAGGTGGGCCTGCCACAGAAGCAGAAAGCCCATGGATACGTCTCCACACAGATCGAGGTAAGGCTTGGCATAAAGCAGCGGAACATGGAATTCGTCGGTCATGCCCTTGAGTGCAAAGAACTTCGTAACCTGGATGAGACTTTCCTGGGCTTCGTCGTAGATCTGCACCATGTCGCGCAGGTTGAAATTGGTCCGAACCTTTGCCAGGATTTCGTCGATGGCCGCCAGGGCGTTCTTTACAAGCTGACCTCGCTTCAATGTGAGCTTGCGACCGACGAGATCGAGGGCCTGGATGCCGTTGGTTCCCTCGTAGATGGACGCGATCTTGCAATCCCTGAGGAACTGTTCCACGGGATATTCCCTGCTGTAGCCGTACCCCCCGTAGACCTGGATGGCCGTCTCGCACACCCGGAAACCGAGATCGCTTCCCACCGATTTGCATATGGGAATCAACAGATCGACGTATCCCTGGAAGCGCTCGCGCTCCCCCGGGTCCTGGGCGGCACGGACCCGGTCGATGCAATAGGAGGCGAGATGCATGAGTGCGCGCATGCCCTCGGTGCTGCTCTTCATAAACATGAGCATGCGGCGCACGTCGGGGTGCTGAATGATAGGCACGCGAGGGGCGAAAGGGTCTTTCATGCGCTCGACGGGCGCCCCCTGGATCCTGTCCTTGGCGTACTGCAGAGCATGCAGGTAGGCGGCGTTGGCATGGCAGAGTCCCTGCATGCCCACGAACAGCCGGGCTTCGTTCATCATGTCGAACATGATGCGCATTCCCGCGTTTTCTTCTCCAAGCAGGAAGCCCCTGCAGTTGCCGTTTTCTCCAAAGTTGAGCACACATGTAGACGAACCGTGAATGCCCAGCTTCTTTTCGATGCCGGCGCACCTGACGTCGTTGTCCTCGAGGATGCCGTCTTCACGGGGCAGCAGGCGGGGCACCACGAAGATGGAGATTCCCTTTGCGCCCCTGGGAGCCCCTTCCGTGCGTGCCAGGACCATGTGTACGATGTTTTCCGTGAGATCGTGCATACCGCAGGAAATGAAAATCTTCTGGCCGGAAATGGAGTAGGACCCGTCCTCCCGCTTGACGGCCTTCGTGCGCAGACTTCCCACATCACTTCCGGCGACATCCTCGGTCAGGCACATGGTTCCGGCCCATTCCCCCGAGTACATCCGGTACATGTAGATGTCCTGGAGTTCCCGGGAGCCGTGACGTTCCAGCAGCCTGGCCGCTCCATGTGTCAGCCCCGGGTACATCATGACGGCCCAGTTGGCGCTGCCCAGGAATTCGAGACACGCATTGCCCAGAAGAAAGGGGAAGCCCTGACCACCCACCTCCGGCGGATCAGCCATGGCAAGCCACCCCCCTTCACAGTACAGCCTGTAAGGCTCCCTGAAACACCCGGGAACCCGCACCTGACCGTCCTCAAAGGTACAACCCTCCTCATCCCCCTTCCGGTTGGTCGGATAAAACTCCTTTTCAGCCAGCTTTTCCGCCTGGTCCAGCACCATGTCGCAGATCTCGCGGGAAAATTCCGAAAACCTCGGATACCTGCTGAGTTCTTCGATACGCAACTGTTCATGCAGGACAAACTTGATGTCCCTTTCATCGGCGAGCAGTTTCATGTTGTCTTTCTCCCTGTTGATTTACAGAACCGGGCGCCGGTCCGCTGCGTCCCCTTCCCCGCCGATCCCCCGCAGGAAAAGATCCATGATGGGTTCCGCAAGAGTCCGAAGTTCATAGCGCCTGCCAGCCAGGACCCACGTGGACACAAGCTCATCCAGTGTTCCGAATATGAGGCGTTTCACAAGTCCCAGGGGCAGATCCTGTCGAAAGAATCCCTCCTGCTGCCCCTGCCGGATGATTTCCCCGATGAGGTCCAGGTACTCTCGAAGCTCCCTCTTCCTGTATTCCCTCATGAAGCGGCTGCTCCTGCGCAGCTCCACCTGGAACACCGCGGCCAGGTCCGGATTGGCCTGGAATTCCTCCAGGTGCATTCTGATGAGACATTCCATCCGCGACACGGCGTCCTTTTCCCGGGCAACGGCATTGCGAAAGTTCCGGATGACCTCCTGCATCTTCAACTCGAAGATGGAAATGAGAATATCGTCTTTGTTCTTGAAATAAAGGTAGATGGTACCGTCCGCGACGCCGGCCTCCCGCGCGATTTCGGAAACCCTGGACCGGAAAAATCCCTTTCCGGCAAAGACCTTGACCGCGGCATCCAGGATAGCCTGCCGTTTGTCCGGTAGTCTCCTGCGCATGGAAGGTGCCTCCGAGATGTCCCTGAATGTGTTTGAATTTTGCTCGATTCATAGCTATGATAACTTTGAATGAGCAGTCATTCATTTATTTAGGGAGGATTGTATCCCTTTGTCAAGGGGAATCCATCGGCTGCCGGCAGGAGCAGGAAGGCGGCACGAAAGAAGGCGGGGGAGTATTCTCCCTGCCTGCGTTCAGTATCCGTTTCGTTCACAGAAAGGTGCGGCTATGCGAATCACTTGCCTCGGAGCTGCAAGGTGCGTCACAGGATCGTGTTTTCTTCTGGACAACGGGAACAAATACCTGATCGACTGCGGACTTTTCCAGGGCGGCAAACAGATGGATGCCTTGAACCACAGGGACTGGGCCTTCGATCCCGGGGAAATCTCGGCCGTCTTCCTCACCCACTCCCACATCGACCACAGCGGACGTCTTCCCAAGCTGGTGCGCGATGGATTTATGGGAAAGATTTACGCCACCCAGCCCACCGCGGAACTGTGCAGAATCCTGCTGCTCGATTCGGCCCACATCCAGGAGATGGAAGCGGAATGGCGGAGTCGAAAGAACCGACGCCAGGGAGAGTACGATGTTCAGCCCCTGTACACCGTGGCGGACGCAACGGCCTGCAGCCCTCTTTTCGAGGTGGTTTCCCCCAACGAGCAGATCCGGATCAACCATGATCTAACGGTCTGTTTCAGGAATGCCGGCCACATTCTGGGCTCGTCGATCCTTGAAATCTGGAGCGGCCCTCCGGGGGAGACCCACAAGGTCGTGTTTTCGGGCGATATCGGATCCAGGGATCAGCTCATCGTGGAAGACCCCGACGTCATTACCGATGCGGATACCCTGTTCATGGAATCCACCTACGGAAATCGGAACCACAAGTCTTTCGAGGAAAGTACGAAGGAGCTGCGGGAAGCCATCCTGTACAGCCACCGCCACAAGGAAAAGGTAATCATTCCGGCGTTCGCCGTCGAACGCACACAGGAACTGCTGTACATCATCGGGGGATTTCTGCGCAAGAAGATGATTCCGTCCATGCCTGTCTACGTGGACAGCCCGCTGGCCATCGCCGCGACGAAAATCTTCCGCCGCATGAGCGAATTCTACGATTCGGAAACCCACGAGATCATCAACAGCGGTCATCATCCCTTCGACTTTCCGGAACTTATCCTTTCCCGTACCGCCCAGGAATCGATGGCCATCAACCAGACCCGCGGCACAGCCATCGTGATTGCCGGCAACGGCATGTGCACGGCGGGCCGGATCCAGCATCATTTGAAGCACAACCTGTGGAGGCCGGGGGCATCACTGGTGATCGTCGGCTTCCAGGCGATGGGGACTCCGGGGCGCAAGATCATTGAAGGGGCGAAAAGCATCAAGGTTTTCGGGGAAAGAGTGGTCGTAAGAGCCAGGTTGTTTACCATCGGAGGGCTTTCCGCCCACGCGGACCAGTCCGAACTGCTCGAGTGGCTGAGCCACTTCAGGAACCCCCGCATGCAGGTGAATGTGATCCACGGCGAGGAAGCCGTCTCCGAAGCCTTTGCCGCACTCGTGAAGGAGCGCTTCGGCTTCGACACGTATGTCCCGGCCATTGGGGACGTGATCAACCGGGAGGAGATCAGGCCGGCGGCGGCCGTCGAGGCGCTGCCGGAGTTCGAGTGGCAGAACATCCTGGCGGGAGTGGTCCGGCGGGCGGACGAAATCCGCCGCATCCTTTTACAATCCACGGGTGTTCTGCCCCAGGATGTTCTCCAGCAGTTTCAGCGTGAACTGACGGAAACGGAAAACCACCTGGACGAGATCCTGCTGGACCTCACGACGGAAATGGGCAGGCGGGCCGTGCCACAACAAAAGTAAGAAGGCGATCCCCCATCCCGAATGGGGCCGGGAACTGGCGATAAGTTCCGGGCGGAACATCCGGCAACCCCGCTGGATCCGGATCAAAGCTTCTCGTGTTCCTTGAGATACATCCTCACGGCGCTGTGAGCTCCCCGCGGCGCGGCGATCAGGTGTTCTTCAATTCTTTGCCCGCCAAGGTATTCGCTGAGATGGAATTCCGTGCCGTTCAGCTTGCAGATCTTTCCGCCTGCGGCGGTGAGGATGATCTGGGCTGCGGCGAGGTCCTGGTAGGATACATGGGCCAGAACGGCGGCTTCGGCTCTCCCGCGCGCCACATAGCAGATGTGCGCCGCTGTGCTTCCGAGGTTCCTGATCTTTCCGGGAAAGGTGGACCGGTAGTGGTTGTGGAATCTCGAGTAGGTCAGGAGCAGGCTTTCGTTCGTCACCTCCCCGAATTCGGGAAGGCTCATTTCCACATCTCCCCAGAAGGCTTTCTGGCCGGCATGAGCGTAGAAAAGATCCCCCGTTACCGGCATGTAAAAGACGCCCAGCACAGGCCAGAAGTTTTCCAGCAGCGCCAGGGAGATTCCCCAGATGGGGATTCCCGCCTGGAAATTGGCAACTCCGTCGAGTGCATCGTATATCCACAGGAACCCTTTTTGCCCGTGAACATAGTCCTCACTGGGCAGGGGATCTCCGAATATACCCTGTTCGGGAAACCTGGCTTCGAGCTGCTTTCGGAAGTAATCCACCAGGTGGAGTTCCGCTTCCGTGACGAGTTCCTCGTCGAATTTTACCTCCGGGTTCCCCTTGCCGTAGTAACGCAATGCTTCCTGCCCGGCACCTCGAACCACATCCGTTGCAAACCGGGCCAGGTCTTCGATCCTGGGGCTGCCTAAATCCACCATCTCCCTCCTTATCAGAAAGATATCCGTATTGCGCCGACAGCGGCACAAAATCCTCCCGCCGCTCCATCAAACCAAGCCTATTATATTTACGAAGACTTCTATTGTATACTGTTTCCCTGAAATGTTGTACTCGATGAACCGCCTGAATATCCGGGCAAGGCTTCGAGGCTCGTTGAGCTGGATCGAGTGCCGCTCCCGGCCGGCAAGATCCCGCAACGGGATCGAACCGGAAGACAGGACTCCGTGCTGGAAGGAAAGAGCCCATGATCATCACTCTGCTGACGGATTTCGGCCTCCAGGACAGCTATGCGGCCGGGATGAAAGGCATCATTCTGGGGATATGCCCCGATGCCCGCCTGATCGACATCTCCCATCTCGTGCCCGCCCGGGACATCCGTTCCGGGGCCTTTCTCCTGGAGTCCGTCTACGCGGATTTTCCTCCGGGAACCATCCACGTGGCTGTCGTCGATCCGGGAGTCGGCACGGGACGCAGGGCCATCGCGATCAAAACTCCTCACTACTACTTCCTGGGCCCCGACAATGGAATCTTTTCCTGGATACCCGCCAGGGAATGCTCGTGGGAATCAAGAAGCCTGGACAACAGCAAGTACTGGAGACCTCGGGTGAGCAGCACCTTTCACGGCAGGGATATCTTCGCTCCCGTGGCGGCTCACCTGGCGCGGGGCATCCCATTCCCGTCCCTCGGTTCCATATGTTCTCCGCACATCGCCGAATGGTCCCGCGTTCTATTCAGGGAATTCGAGATCGAGGGTGAAGTGGTCCACGTGGACCATTTCGGCAATGCGATCACCAACATCACGATGGATCACATGAGCCGCCTTCCGCGTAACGGGCAGAAAATCGTGAGGGCAGGCGGACACTGCATCCGTCATCACGTGGAATCCTACGGACACACCAGCCCTGGAACCGCGATAACGCTCATAGGCAGCAGCGGCCGCCTCGAAATAGCGGTCAACATGGGAAACGCATCGACGGAACTGGGAATTGCTCCCGGAACCAGGGTCATCGTGTCATGCAGCTCTTCCAGCTGAAGTCTTCGCCTCCCTATTCCTCTTACCACACCCCTCAACAACAGAAGTTACACTCGATCTCCAGGCCGGATTCCAGGCTTTCTATAGCACTAAAATAAGGAATTCAAAGTCTTTACATGCCTTATAAACATGATTATTTTCGACTTGAAACCGATCAGGGAAGACAAAAGGAGGATCTTATGAAGACCAAATGGCGAGACGCCCAGGACCTTGAATACTTCAGGGGTACAGATTTCTCTGGAGGAAGTGCAGAAGCGGGAAGCGGAATCGAACCGTCCGGGCGCGTTCATAAGCATACCGCCGGGGAACACGACGAAACCCCCGATGAAAGGATGAACAGGGAAAATGAAGAGAGGATCAATTCCTGGATGAACAATATCAAGGCATTCATCCGCAACATCGATGTTCGCAGCCTGTAGGCATTTTTCCCGCTTTCCTTACTCTGACCCGCAGCCAAAAACCCTTTTCCTGAACAAAAAACAGGAGGAGGGTTTTTTTCATGGTTCATCCGGCAGGCGTACCGCTTGGTCTGCCTGCCATGATGTCTGTTTCGCCATGCACGGTTGCCCTGGATTCCCGCCTTCGCGGGAGCAACGGTGTCGTATGACGGTGCTGTGAGAATAACGTTGTTGCGGGTGTGTTTCACCCTTGTGCAATCGTTGTCCGGTTAAACGTTTTATGAACCTTTTTCATGTGAGCCCCCGGCGTATGAATTGATCCGGTCATTCTCAGTATGATATGAAGAAACATCTTCGGCATGGCGACCCGGAGCAAAGGGGCGCTGTCCGATGGAGGAATTCCGGGCATCCATGGGTTGCCCCGCCGGGGCGGATCAGCCACGGCCATAGGGTAATTGGGAAGCACCCACAAGCAACGAAAACCGATATCGCTCGGGGGGGCATGAACCATGAAGCATTCTTTTCTCCTGCCCGACTCGAAAGGCAACCTGGGAATGCAATGAACCGTGTGCAAGCCGCTTTCTTTTCCGGCCTGATTCTTGCCGGCCTTCTCCTGTCGTGCCCCCTTTCTCATTCCCGGGCTCAGACTGGATCCGCTCCGGTCGATGGAGACTGGATCATCAGGCACCTCACCGCCGAACCCGGCACGCTGAACCCCATCACCTCGACAGACGCCTACGCCTCGACCATCAACGGCTACATCTACGAATCCCTGTTGAGGAGAGATGAGAAGACGTTGAAGCTCGAACCCGAACTGGCCGAATCCTGGGAGATTTCCGAAGATCGTCTCACCTTCACTTTTCACCTGAAAAAGAACGTCCTGTGGCAGGACGGGAAGCCGTTCACCGCCCGGGATGTCCTCTTTTCCTTCGAACGGATACGGGATCCCAGGGTGGACGCGGCGCATCTGCGCAACTACTACCAGGATATCGAAAAGCTCGATGTGCTGGACGATTTCACCATCCGCTATCGATATCGCATCCCGTACTTCCGTGCGCTGGAGTTCTGCGGAGGCATTCCCATCGTACCCGCTCACCTGTTCACGGAAGCGGACGACTTCAACCGTCACCCGATTGGGCGGAACCCGGTGGGAACGGGGCCGTACAGGCTGATCCGCTGGGATACGGGGAAGGAGATCGTACTCGTCCGCAATGAACGCTACTGGGGAAGCAGACCGCACCTGGACAGGGTTGTATTCAAGGTGATCACGGAAACAACGGTGGCCTTCCAGGTACTCAAGAAAGGAGGTCTCGACCTCGCAAGCCTGCGCCCGATTCAGTGGGTGCGCCAGACGCAGGGCAGGCGTTTTGAGGAAAACTTCCAAAAGATCAAGTATTACCAGCCGACTTATTCATACATCGGCTGGAACATGCGCAGGCCCCTGTTCGAGGATCGCAGGGTCAGGCAGGCCATGACCATGCTGGTGGACCGGGAAACCATCCTGAAGAAGATCCTGTTTGGGTTGGGGACGGTTGTTTCCGGAACCTTTTATATCAACAGCCCGGAATACAATCAACGGATCAAACCGCTTCCCTACGACCCGGCCGGTGCCGTGGCCCTGTTGAGGGAGGCGGGATGGCGACAGACGGATTCGAACGGGATCCTGATCAGGGATGGAATCCCCTTCCGTTTCGAGTTCCTCATACCTTCGGGATCGAAGTTCGGCGAACAGATCGCCACGATTTTGCAGGAGAATCTTAAACAGGTGGGCATCAGGATGGAGATTCGCAAGCTCGAGTGGGCGGTCTTCATCCAGAGAATTCAGGCTCACAATTTCGACGCATGCACCATGGGCTGGAGCCTCAGCTGGGAATCCGATCCTTACCAGTTGTGGCACTCTTCGCAGATAGAAAGGGGCTCCAATTTCGTCGGGTTCAGGAGCGAGGAGGCAGACCGGATCATCGAGACGGCCCGGCAGGAATTCGATCTCGAAAAACGGATTCCCCTCTATCACCGCTTCCATGAGATTCTCCATGAAGAGCAGCCTTACACCTTTCTTTTCACGGCGGAAGCTCTTGTGGCCGTGTCGCGGCGATTCGAGAACGTGAACGTGTATCCCATGGGTCTTTATCCCCTGGAATGGTGGGTTCCGCTGGAGCTCCAGAGGTACCGAACGCCTTGACCCGTGTTTCCGGCTTCGAATGGAAGAGGCCGATGGACTGCACTGTTATGGATCATTACAGACGATCTTCCAGAAACGGATTCACTGCGCACCCGATGGACCGCAGGCACAACCTTCGCAAAGACGCCACCTGGGTATCTGAAAGGCTTGCCAGGCCGTCCACTCGCTTTGTGCCCTTGTGGAATTCAAAGAATCTTCTGACCTGCGAGGACGTCCCGCAACCGGTGTTTCTGACATCCGAGGATATCGAAGATCTCGGATTGACCTCCGATTCTGCCACCTTCCTGGGAGAAGACGACGGGAATGCCTACTTCGCCATCGAACTGCCCGGTGATGAGCCGAATCTTCAGCAGACGCATTCCCTGCCGTGCCGATTCAGGGACCTCAGGGCGGTGAGCACCCTGCTTGATGGAAAAGACGCATCCCTTCTGGCCTACTCGCGCGCCATCATCTACTGGCACTCGAGAAACCGGTATTGCGGGAACTGCGGGAGCCCGACAATGGTTTCGGCTGCAGGACATCTTCGCATATGCTCGTCCGGTTCCTGTGGCCTGGAACATTTCCCTCGAACGGACCCGGCCATCATCGTCCTGGTTTCCGCGGGGGAATACTGCCTTCTCGGTCGCCAGGCGATCTGGCCCGAATTCATGTATTCCACCCTGGCGGGCTTCGTCGAACCGGGGGAAAGCCTGGAAGATGCGGTTGTCCGTGAGGTTTGGGAGGAGACGGGAATCCGCATTCGGGAAGTCCATTACCATTCGTCACAGCCATGGCCTTTCCCCGCTTCCATCATGCTGGGTTTTACCGCCTGGGCGGAACGAGGACCTGTCCTGCTGAACGACAGGGAACTGCAGGATGCCGGCTGGTTTACCCGGGAGGATATTCGAATGGGCATCGAGAAGGGATCTCTCAAACTGCCCTCCGTCATTTCCATTGCCTATCATTTGATTGAAGACTGGTTTGATTCGGCCGGCCTTACGCCCCTCAGGGATGTCGCCAGGAGATCCTGACCGGGGGGAGAGATTCGAAAAAGCCAACACTTCCGGAGGACGGAAACAGAATGAAGGCCTATCTGTTCAGGAGGTTACTGCAAATCATTCCGACACTGCTCGGAATCACCTTCATTACCTTTCTGATTATCCAGCTCGCTCCCGGCAACCCGGCGACATTGAAGCTGCAGATGGCCGCCCAGGGGGAACTGGGAGAACGGGGCATTTCCGAACAGATCATCGAACAGACGAAGCAGCTGTATGGTCTGGACAAACCGGTCCCGGTCCAGTATCTCCTGTGGGTCAAGCGCGTTTTCACCTTCGATTTCGGCACCTCCTACAAGGACCACAGGAATGTGTGGGACAAGATCGCCGAACGCCTGCCCGTAACCCTTCAGCTCAATCTCATCTCCATCTTTCTTGTGTACCTCATTGCCATACCCTGCGGAGTCTATTCAGCCACCCGGCCGGAATCGGTGCCCGACCGGCTGATCACCCTGTTCTTTTTCTTCCTTTATTCGCTCCCCAGCTTCTGGGTGGCGGTGCTGCTCATTATGCTTTTCGGTGGAGGCGACTTCTGGGATCTTTTTCCCGTGTACGGCATTTCCTCCGTCGGAGCCGAGAACCTGCCCTTCTGGAGATGGGTTGCCGACCGGGCCTGGCATCTCATCCTGCCGGTCGTCTGCCTGACCTACGGGGGGCTGGCCTATCTTTCCCGCCTCACCAGGGCGAACATGCTCGAAGTCATACGCGAGGATTACGTTCGCACGGCCCGTGCCAAGGGACTCAGCGAGCGGGTCGTCATATTCAAACATGCGTTCAGAAACGCCCTGCTTCCCATCGTCACCCTGCTGGCTTTCCTGCTTCCTTCCATGTTCGGGGGCAGCGTGATCATCGAAAGCATCTTCTCCATTCCGGGCATGGGACAGTTGGGATTTGAAGCCGTGCTCAGCAGAGACTATCCGGTGATTATGGCGATCACTACCATATCTGCTCTGCTCACTCTGGCCGGCCTGCTCATTTCCGACATCCTCTACGCGGCGCTCGATCCCAGGATCAAGCTGGGCTGAAGCCGGATCCGTCGTTCATGGCCCACGATGTTTGCGCGCCCGAAAGACGCAGAGGACAAGGCCTGGGAAGACGAGTATGGGAACCCCACATCATGAAGGATAGCCACAGCAAGTTGAAAGCAGAACAACTACGCACATACCGGCAGATGGTCTGGTATCATTTCAGGAAGCGGCCCCTGGCGCTTGCCGGACTGTGGACCTCCATCCTCCTGTTTCTCGTGGCCGTTTCGGCTCCGCTTCTCGCCAACGACCGGCCGATCTTTTTCTCGACCCAGGACCAGTGGTACTGGCCGGTTTTCTCCGGCATCGACCAGGTGGGGAAATACGAGTGGAGGGAGATGAAAAGGGATGCCCCCTTTGTATTCGATCGAGGGGGAGAAGGACGGGATTACATCGCCGTCTGGCCACCGGTACCCTACTCTCCCACGGAATACAACCTGCTGGAAAGCCTGGCTTCCCCGAGCAGCAAACACTGGTTCGGAACGGACGACAGCGGCAGGGATGTGCTCAGCCGCATGATTCACGGAGCCCGGGTGTCACTTTCGGTGGGATTTGTGGCGGTGGGCATCGCGCTGGTGATCGGAGTGTGTCTTGGAGCCATGGCGGGCTATTTCGGCGGTTGGGTGGATGTTTTCATCAGCAGGCTTATCGAGATTATGCTGACCATTCCTACCTTCTTTCTCATCATCGCCATCATGGCCTTTCTGCCTCCGAGCATTTACAACATCATGGTGGTCATCGGCCTGACAGGGTGGACGGGAGCAGCCCGTTTCGTGAGGGCCGAATTCCTCAAGCTCAGGCAGCTCGATTTCATCATGGCCCTGCGCGCACTGGGGGCATCCAACAGTCGAATCATCTTCCTTCACATGCTGCCCAACGCCATGGCTCCCGTGCTCGTATCCGCCGTGTTTGGAGTAGCGGGAGCCATCCTTGTGGAATCGAGCCTCAGTTTTCTGGGCTTCGGCGTTCCCCCGCCCACGCCGAGTTGGGGGGACATACTCTCCCAGAGCCGGGATTACATCGAATTCGCCTGGTGGCTCACCGTTTTCCCGGGCCTTGCGATCTTTGTGAGTATTACGGCCTACAACCTGGTCGGGGAAGGACTTCGAGATGCCATGGACCCGAGACTTTTCGAGTAGCTTTACGCAGGAACAGGCACTCGGGAAATCTAAGGAAGTCGGCCTCGGCATTTGTTATGTATCCCAGGCCCCGACGCGGTTCCCTCGATTCTGATCGAAATTCTTTAAGGATGGCGACGAATTCATGCCTTATGCCGCATTGGACGATGATTCCAGCATTCTCACCGTGAGCAGGCTCAACGCTCAAATCAAGTCACTGCTCGAATCCAGCTTTCCCCTGGTCTGGGTGAAGGGGGAGATATCCAACTTTCGAGCCCCCTCTTCGGGTCATTACTATTTCACACTGAAAGACGAACGAAGCCAGATCAACGCCGTTTTCTTTCGCTTCCAGAACAGGCGGCTGCGGTTCAAACCCGATTCGGGCATACAGGTGCTTTGCCAGGCTCGAGTGGGCGTCTATGAGCCTCGGGGAGAATACCAGCTCATCGTCGAGGTGATGGAACCTCTCGGAATAGGGGCCCTTCAGCTGGCCTTCGAACAGCTCAAAAAGAAACTCGCTGCGGAAGGACTCTTCGACCCATCGCGAAAACGCAGGATGCCCCTGTGCCCTCGAAACGTCGCCGTGGTCACTTCCCCGTCCGGGGCGGCCGTGAGGGATATCCTGAAGATTTTTAGGAGGAGCCCCTATCCCCTGTCGGTCACCATCCTGCCGGTCGCTGTACAGGGGAGCGAAGCCGGCCGGGAAATCGCCGCAGCACTCGATGCGGTCCATGAACTGAACGAGCGCTTTCAATGGGATGTGATCATTGTGGGGCGGGGAGGAGGAAGCATCGAGGATCTGTGGCCGTTTAACGAGGAAATCCCGGCAAGGGCCATTGCATCGTGTCCCGTTCCCGTTATTTCCGCCGTGGGGCACGAGATCGACCTCACCATATCCGATCTCGCGGCCGATCTGCGCATGCCCACTCCCACGGCAGCGGCCGAATGGGTCGTCCGGAGCGTGGAACACTTCCACAGGGAAACCTGCACCGCCCGCGATCGTCTCGTTCAGATCATGATACGCGCCGTCGAGAATCGGAAGACGATGCTTCGTTTTCTCGAAAAACGCCTGCCGGATCCCAAAAGAAGATTCCAGGACCTGCACCTGTACGTCGACGACCGCACTCAGCGCCTGCAGCTTGCCATCTCCCGCCGCATCGAGAAGGCGGGGACGCTGACGGCCCACCTGGCCGAAAAGCTCCGGTTCCTCCACCCTTCCAGGAAGATCGCCCAGCACAGGCAGACTCTCTCCCAGTACATGAAAGACCTGGTCTTGTTTCAGCGCAGAAGCCTGGAAGTACGCCGCATGCTCCTCGGAAACTGCATATCCCGCCTGGAAACGCTCAGCCCGCTTGCCGTGCTTTCCCGAGGCTATTCCATAACATATCGTCTGCCTGGAATGAAACTGCTGAAGAGGTCTTCGGAGGTTCGTGCCGGAAACGAGGTCCTGGTGCGACTTTCAGAAGGAAGCATCGTGTGCACCGTATCGCAAACCGAGGAGAAATCCTCCTGAATAAAGGATAGTCCGTGGCAAAGAAGAAGAGCGATCAGTTCGAGGATAACCTGAAGAAGCTGCAGGCCATAGTCGAGAAACTGGAACAGGGGGATCTTCCCCTCGACGAGGCTCTCGAATCCTTTTCCGAAGGAATACGGCTGGCCGACATGTGCCGCAAGAAGCTCGAAGAAGCGGAAAGCAAGGTCCAGATGCTCCTGCAGGATCAGAAGAACGAATGGACGACGGTTCCTTTCGAGCCGTCCTCCCAGGATGAAGGCAATACCTGAATGCTCAGGATGCTCAAACCCGGGAAAAGCGACGCGGAGTATTTCAGCGCAAGCCACTTTAGATATGGAAACGGATCTGTTTGCGTGCTAGACTTTTATTTTATTATATTTTGAACGGACTGAAGAAAAATGGGTGAATTCGATCTGAAGCGATATCTCTCCGAAAGAAAACTCCTTGTGGACACGGCTCTCGAGGAATGTTTCCCGGTGCCTGCGGGACTTGAGAAGCGGCTTCTGGAAGCCGTGCGCTACAGTCTCTTCGCAGGAGGCAAACGGCTGCGCCCCATCCTGTGTATGGCGGCATGCGAAGTCGTCGGAGGCGACCTCAAGACGGTGATGCCCGTTGCCTGCGCCCTGGAAATGATCCATACCTATTCCCTCATCCACGATGATCTGCCCGCCATGGACAACGATGATTACAGGCGAGGCAAGCTCACGAACCACAAGGTGTTCGGTGAAGCAACAGCCATACTTGCAGGAGATGCCCTGCTGACCGAGGCATTTGATTTCATTGCGAAGGCAGGGAGCAACGGGAAGGTATCTCCCGATCGGGTTCTTCGCGTTGTCGGGCTGATCGTGAAGGCTGCGGGTTACCGGGGAATGATCGCCGGGCAGGTGATTGACCTGGAAAGTGAAACGCGCTCGGTGGACCTCGCCACCGTGGAATACATGCATATCCACAAGACGGGAGCGCTGTTGTCGGCTTCCCTCGAAGCTGGAGCCATCCTGGGAGGAGGTTCCGAGGAGCAGGTGGGATCTTTGCAGCGTTACGGCCATCACCTCGGGCTGGCTTTTCAGATCACCGACGACCTCCTCGATGTGGAAGGGGATGTTCAGCTCATGGGCAAAACTCCCGGTTCGGATGCCGCCAGGAACAAGAAGACCTATCCCGCACTGCTCGGAGTTACCGGGTCGCGCGAGGCCGCTCGAGAGCACGTGGAACAGGCTCTTGACGCACTGGCCTCCTTCGATGATTCCGCAGGACCACTGAGGTCTGTCGCCCGGTACCTACTGGTGCGCAAAGCCTGAAAGAAAACATGGTTAGATTGACACCACAGAGAGGTTGAACCTTGAGAGAATCAGACGGCAAGAACCTTCTTTCCCAGATCGACGAGCCTTCCCAGCTGAGGCAGTTGTCCTTGCCTCAACTGCAGCAGTTGGCAGACGAGATCCGGGATGCGATCATACGCACTGTCTCGACGAACGGCGGCCACCTGGCTCCCAACCTGGGAGTCGTAGAACTGACCATCGCGCTCCACTATGTTTTCGATGCGGCGGTCGACCGCATCATATGGGACGTCGGCCACCAGGCCTACGCTCACAAGCTTCTCACAGGCCGGCGCGACCGTTTTCACACCCTTCGCCGCCATGGGGGAGTCAGCGGTTTTCCAAAGCGCAGCGAGAGTCATTTCGACGCCTTCGGCACGGGGCATTCGAGCACGTCCATATCCTCCGCACTGGGCATTTCCGTGGCAAAGGATCTCAAGAGAAGTCCGGGGCGGGCCATAGCGGTCATCGGTGACGGCAGCATGACAGGAGGCATCGCTTTCGAAGGACTCAACCACGCTGGAGATCTCGCGAAAAACCTGATCGTCGTCCTCAACGACAACGAGATGTCCATTTCTCCCAACGTGGGAGCCCTCTCATCGTTTCTCAGCAGCAAGCTCTCCAACAAGACCATGATGTATCTCAAGAGGGAGATGGAGAACTTCCTGAAGTCCATCCCCGGCCTGGGCCCCAATATTCTTCAGATGCTCAAGCGCAGCATCGATTCGCTCATTACCCTGTTCACACCGGGTATGCTCTTCCAGGCATTCGAATTTCACTACATCGGGCCAATCAAGGGTCATCGCATAGACCGCATGATCGAAACATTCCAGATGGCGCTCCACATCGAAGGCCCGGTGCTGCTGCACGTGCTGACTCAAAAGGGGAAGGGGTATCTTCCGGCTGAGAAGGATCCGACGAGTTTCCATGGAGTGGGGGCTTTCGATATCAGGACCGGGAAAAGCATCGGCTCCAATTCCGGTTCTTCGAATTCACCTTCCTACACCAAGGTCTTCGGAAACACGCTCGTGCGGCTGGCCGAGGCGGATCCGACCATCGTCGCCATTACCGCTGCTATGATCCAGGGAACCGGCCTGGACTGTTTCTCCGAAAGATTCCGGGACAGGTTTTTTGATGTCGGCATAGCGGAGCAGCATGCCGTCACCTTTGCCGCCGGGCTGGCGACGGAAGGTTTCAAGCCGGTGGTCGCCGTCTACTCCACTTTTATCCAGCGGGCGTACGACCAGATCATCCACGACGTCTGCCTTCAGAATCTGCCGGTGGTATTTGCTCTTGACCGTGGAGGTCTCGTAGGCGAAGACGGACCCACTCACCATGGCGCTTTCGATCTTTCCTGCCTGAGAAGCGTTCCCAACATGGTGCTTATGGCTCCGAAGGATGAAAACGAACTGCAGCACATGATCAAGACCGCACTCGATCATCCCGGCCCCGCCGCCGTCCGTTATCCTCGAGGCAACGGCCTGGGCATCCCCCTGGATGAGGAACTCAAGCCCCTGCCCATCGGGAAGGCGGAACTGCTGCGCGAGGGAGACCAGGTTCTTCTGATCGGAATCGGCTCGACCGTACACGCGGCCGTCGAAGCCGCCGAAAGACTCGAAAGGCAGGGAGTCCGGGCTGCAGTAATCAATGCGCGATTCGTCAAGCCTCTTGACCGGGATATGCTTCTTTCATGGGCGAGAAAGACGGGCAGGGTCATCACCATAGAAGAGAACGTTCTGCAGGGTGGGTTCGGCAGCGCAGTTCTCGAAATGTTCCAGGAGGCTTCCTTCTTCCCCAGGTCCTTTGTGAGGCTCGGACTGCCCGATGAATTCGTGCCTCACGGCAGCCAGAGTATCCTGAGAAACCTCTGCGGGATCGATGCAGAGGGCATCGAAAAAGCGGCACTCGATCTTTTGAGCATGCGCCATGCCAAAATCCTTCACGCGATTGGACAAGCTGCTGGTGGATAGAGGGCTTGTGCCCAGCCGCGAACGCGCACAGGCCCTCATTCTGTCCGCAAAGGTGCTGCTGGATGGGCAGCGTGCCACCAAGGCGGGCCTGCGGGTATCCTCTGAATCCCGAATCGAACTGATCGGCGACGATATTCCGTATGTGAGTCGTGGCGGGATCAAGCTCGAACACGCCATCAGGACCTTTAAGGTCGATGTGGCGGGCCGGGTCGCCATGGATGTGGGAGCGTCGACGGGCGGTTTTACCGACTGCCTGCTGCAGTCCGGAGCAAAGCGGGTGTATGCCGTAGATGTCGGATATGGCCAGCTCGATTGGAAGATCAGGCAGGATGAACGCGTCGTTGTACTCGAAAGACAGAACATCCGTTATCTCCCCACCGACCTCGTTCCGGAACCCATCCAGGTGGCAGTCGTCGATGCTTCCTTTATCTCCCTCAAACTCGTGCTTCCCCCCCTGATCCGCTTTCTCGAACTCGGGTCGACCCTCATTGCCCTCATCAAGCCGCAGTTCGAGGCAGGACGATCCAACGTGGGCAAGGGAGGTGTGGTCAGAGACCCTGCTGTTCATGATCAGGTCTGCGATTCTCTTGTAGAATTCAGCCGCGAACTGGGCTTTTCCGTCCGGGGCGTGACCCCGTCCCCCATCCTAGGCCCCAAGGGGAACAGGGAATTCCTTATGGTTGCCGTTTACGGCGGGAATACGATCGCAGCGGACGGTCCCTCCCATGCGCCTTAACCTCGTGTTTGTCGGCAAGACAGCTTTTCAGGATATGCATTCGGCAGCGGAACGTTATCTCCAAAGGATCCGCCACTATATCCCCGTAGCGGTGCACCTGGTAAAAGCGGAAAGAATCACTGCGGCAACAAGAGACGATGCGGTCCGTGAACGGGAAAGCCACCGCATGTTGAAGCTCGTCGGCACTCAGGACTACTTGGTTGTCTGGGACAGGAAGGGCGTCCATATGGATTCGGAAGAATTTTCGGGGCTGATTGCGGGACTGCGGGATCGTGGGACTCCCAACGTATGGATGGTGGTCGGTGGACCGCTGGGAGTCTCCCGCACCCTGACGGATCGGGCGGACTCCCTGCTTTCGTTTTCAAGAATGACTTTTCCTCACGATCTGGCCCGCCTCGTGGTGCTGGAACAACTCTACCGGGCCTTCACCATTATCAGGGGGGAACCCTATCACAAATGACGACTCTGCCCGACTTCCGTCGACAGCGTCTTTCATCGAAAAGTCAAGCGGCCTTCCGCCTTCCAGCGACAAGGCGCTAGACAGCTTTCACTTCGGTTACTTCCGGTACTTCTTGTTTGACGATTCGCTCGATCCCGGACTTCAGGGTCATCTGGCTCATGGGGCAACCCTTGCACGCACCCGTCAACCGAACCTTCACCACGGAACCCTCCACGTCGACCAGTTCGACACTACCGCCGTCCCTTTCGAGCATAGGCCTGATCTTTGCCAGCGCCGCTTCCACTTTATTACGCATTCGGTCTCCTCCTGTCGGAATTGTAGATATGAATCCTTGTACCATACACCAATACAGGAATGAGGAAAAGACACTTTTCACGGCTCTCCGGCGGGACGGCGCCCGCAACTCTCCACTCGGATTCTCCCGGCAAACGCGTACCCGGATAGTTGTCGTACAAAGGTAGAATATACCCGCAGCAAAGTCATTCCCACAGCAACTTCATTGGGCATTTCAACGTCATACCCGCAACAGCGCCCTTCCTACGAAGGCGGGAATCCAGGAAGAGCAACTGTGCATGGAGAAAGAGTTCCTTGTATACATGACGGCAGGCAGACCAAACGGTACGCTGTACGTCGGTCTGTGACATTGAATTTGGTGCGTCGGCCAGGACATCATGAACAGATCGTGGTTGAAGGATTCACCAGGAAACAGGGAGTCGAAATGAGAGATCTTTATGGCGTGATCCGCGCTGGGACTGGATTCCCGTTTTCGCGGGAATGACGCAGGGGTTTATGCGGGAATGACGTGCTGCTCTTACAGGTGAATGACTTGGTGATCTTCGCGGGAAGACTTTGAGATGCCGAATGATGTTGGGATGAGATCGATCCTGTGCAAAAAGGGCGCCGGATGCATGAAAAGCACCGGAGGTACACATTTGCCAGATGAACCTTAACTTGTCGTGGATAGGGCCAAAAACCTTTCTCCTGGATATACGTTTATGTAAAGGTAATAGTTTTAGACAGTTAAGAAGAATCCACATTGATCTTTTCATTTGTTTTCGCTATTATGCACGGGAAGCACAGGGCTGACGGGAAATGCACGAGGACCTGCAGGGGAGGCGGAATGGAAAATTACCGGCTTGTGCCGCTGATATCCTCAGAAGAACTGGTGAAATGCGTGGACGATCTGGCTCTTCGAATCAATCGGGACTACGAGGGCAAGTCTCTCATTGTCGTGGGAATCCTGAAGGGATCCTTCATCTTCCTTGCTGACCTCGTTCGAAAACTGGCCCCTGCTCTTACCCTCGATTTCGTCAGGCTTGCGAGCTATGGGGATCAATCGGAAACCAGCGGAATCGTAAGAATGACGAAAGACCTGGAAGTCTCCGTGCACGGCCGGCATGTACTGGTGGTGGAAGACATCGTGGACACCGGCATCACACTGAAATGGTTCCTCGATCACCTGCAACACCTTGAACCCGAATCCGTAAAGGTATGTGCCCTGATCGACAAATCCGAACGCCGCCGCGTGAATCTCTCCCTTGACTATGTGGGGATTTCCCTCGAAAAGGGTTTTCTTGTGGGATACGGCCTGGACTACTCGGAAAGACACAGAAACCTCCCTGCGATATATGAAGTTCTCTTCGACTAGTTCACATTCTGTCAAGCTTTGCCAAAATCCACGGGTTCGGGCTCGACACATCACCTGGATGATTAGGACCGGCATACCGGCGGCCGCATGCAGCGAGAAAGGATAATTACAAATGATTGTTGCCTGTGAATCCTGCAATACGAAATTTCGCCTTGATCCTGAACGCCTCAAGGGACCCAGGAGCAGGGTGCGATGTTCGCGCTGCGGTCATGTCTTTACTGTTACGCACCCCGAAGAGGAAGATTTGGTCGTTCACGTTGACCTGGCGGACGAGTTTTCCGAGACGGCCGGGTACACGACTGCGCCGCCTCCTCCGTATATTCCCCCGCCGCCCCGAAAAATGAAGGCAGGGCTACCGCTCAAGCAGGTGCTCGTCCTGGGCCTTTCGCTGCTTCTCCTGGTGGTTGGGGTCTTCTGGCTTGTCGACTGGAACGGATCTTCCATCGACTCCGAGCGGGGGAAAATCGGCCGAAAAGACGGAATCCAGCTTCCTGTGAGCATCATGGACACCCTGCAGGCGTACTTTCTTGAAAACGCTCATGCGGGTCAGATCTTTGTCGTGGAAGGAGAAGTCGTCAACGAATCTCCCAAAGCCGTCAGTTTCGTCCTGGTGGAAGGCAAACTCTATACCGCAAACAACGAAGTCGCCCAGACTCAGAGATGTTACCCCGGGAACATGATGACAAGAGACGAAGTTTCCCGGTTCAGCATATCCGAAATACAGAATCACATGATGAACAGAGAGGGCAGGAACTTGAAAAACGTCCACATTCCGTCTTCAACGCGAGTCCCTTTCATGCTGGTCTTTCATAATCTGCCCGAACTGCACTCTCTCAATGATTACAGTGTCGAAGTGATCAGCGCCAAACTGGATTAGAGGACTCGGCAGCCCGAGGACGGGCATCTTCGCGGCGGTTTTACACACGGGCATGCACCTGGATCCGGCGGCCGGTGTTTCCCGGACTGCGTCGAACCAGCCTTCGGTCGCGGCAGGTGTTCGGATCACTCACCCGCCCCTTTTCAATTGACGTCTGTGGTGAATGGAAGCGAGGAGGACTGTTTCGCCTCCCGGCTGGAGCCGTGGAAGACATAACAGTGCGGCTTTTTTCAAGAATATCGTGCGGGAGCTTCTCTAAAGGAATTGACAAGGGCATCCCGAAAATGTTAAGAAGCACAGACTTCAACTTCTTGAAATCCTGGGAAAACACATTTTCGACCCACGTCGAAAGGAAAGCCTTCAATGTTAGATCTCAAGTTCGTACGCGACAATGCCGACCGGATCACCCGGATGCTGCAGGACCGCCGGTTGGATATGGACCTGACTCCGCTGTTGGATCTGGATCAGAAAAGGAGGCGCGTTCTCAAGGAGGTCGAGGAACTGAAGTACCTTCGCAATACGGCTTCCGAGGAGATTTCACGGCTGAAGAGAGAAAAGACGGATGCTTCGGACCGCATCGAAGAAATGCGGCAGGTTTCCCAGAGGATCAAGGCGCTGGATCAGGATCTGTCTGCTGTTGACCAGGAATTCAGCGATTTTCTTTTGCTCATTCCCAACATGCCCCACGAATCTGTCCCCGTGGGAAGCGACGAAAACGATAATCGTCTCGTAAAGAAATGGGGGACTCCTCCCACCTTCGATTTTGATCCAAAGCCCCACTGGGAAATCGGAGAATCGCTGGGCATTCTCGATTTCGAGCGGGCCGCTAAGATGACCGGCGCTCGGTTCGCCCTTTACTGGGGGATGGGCGCCGCCCTGGAGAGGGCTCTCATCACCTTCATGCTCGATGTCCACACATCCAGGCACGGCTACACGGAAGTGCTCCCTCCTTTCATGGTGAACAGCACAAGCCTGGTGGGCACCGGTCAGCTTCCCAAGTTTAAGGAAGACCTCTTCAAGCTGGAAGGACGCGACTACTACCTCGTGCCCACTGCGGAAGTCCCCGTAACCAACATTCACGCGGGCGAGATCCTCGACGAAGAACAGCTCCCCAGGCTCTACACGGCTTTCACTCCCTGCTTCCGCTCCGAAGCCGGATCCTACGGCAAGGACACTCGAGGCCTCATCCGCCAACACCAGTTCAACAAGGTGGAACTCGTCAAACTCAGCAGGCCGGAGACATCCTACCAGGAACTCGAATCACTCCTTTCCAACGCTGAAACCATACTCCAGGAACTCGGCCTGCACTATCGCGTGGTCGTTCTCTGTACGGGAGACATGGGTTTTTCCGCGTCCAAGACTTACGACATCGAAGTCTGGCTCCCCGGTCAGAACACGTACAGAGAAATCTCCTCGTGCAGCAATTTTGAAGACTTCCAGGCAAGGCGCGCAAATATCCGGTTTCGTCGCAAAGGACAGAGCAAAACGGAGCTGGTCCATACTCTCAACGGTTCCGGGCTGGCGGTGGGTCGTACCCTGGTGGCCATTCTGGAGAACTATCAACAGCCGGACGGGACCGTGGTCGTTCCCCCTGTTCTGCGTCCTTACCTCTCGAATACGGAAAAGATAGCAAAAGTCTGAAACCGACTCATTTCATCAAGGAGTGATCAACATGACCAAGAGCGAACTCATCGAAACGTTGGCCAAGGCAGAAGGTATAACCCTGAAGGCTGCTGAGACGGCGGTCAACGTTGCTTTCCAGAGCATGGAACAGGCCCTCATCAGGTCGGACCGCCTGGAAATCAGGGGCTTTGGAAGCTTCAAGGTCAAGAACTATGAAGGCTACAAGGGAAGAAACCCGAAGACCGGCGAACTCATCGAAGTAAGCGCCAAGAAACTGCCGTTTTTCAAGGTGGGTAAGGAACTGAAGGAGCGAGTGAACGGAAGCACCCCTCCTGAACCCAAGTCCTGATCTCGATGCTCGTACCCGGTGACCGAAGCTCGTGCGTGCGCCCGATATTCAAGCAACACTTCGCCTTCTTTCAAAGAGAACACTCTTGCGTGTCACTCTGAATTCAATCAATTGAACCTCGATCGAGTACCCTTCAGCACCCGGCGCCATCAATAAACTGTGCAGCAACGGTCTTCTTCATTCACGCATGAAGAAAACATAGAGGTTTATCACCACCAGCATCAGGGTCCCTCCCACGAAAACGAGAAGATCCCTCAGGGGAATCGCCCCCTCTTCGGGAGGGATCACGTACGGCAGCAGCATGAGAAAAGCCCAGACAGACGCCATCAAAATGATCAGGCGGATCTGTTTTCTCCAGACAAGGACAACCAGGACGAGTAGGGTCACCATCCAGAAAAAGGGGCTTCGAGTCGTTTCCGCCCAGTCGACATCACGAAGTGACCGGACAAGAGTGGGCAGGTCGTTCTGAGAAAGGAACTGAACCAGGCGATCCCAGTATTCCCGCAATTCCGGCTCCCTCTTTTAGAAGACAATGTCAAATCTTTTGAATTCGCCCGTGTACGCCTCCTCTTCCGCATGAACACCTTCCACCCTGCCGTATGGGCTTCCTTCGTGGCACCACGCGACCATACGGTCCACCCTGTCCGAATCCCCCTCAAAAACAGCCTCCACTCTGTTGTCCGGGAGATTTCTCACCCATCCTTTCACACCGAGCCTGTTCGCAGTGTCCCGGGTAAATGATCTAAAAAACACTCCCTGGACCCTTCCACTTATCCAAACATGAACCCTGCGTTTACTCATCACTTCCCTCGCTGTTCCGGGGCTTCCCGATACATCAGGAACCAAGACGCCGCAAGAACTCCTCCTCTTCCAGAACAGCCACTCCCAGCCTGACCGCCTTTTCCAGCTTGGAACCCGCATCTTTTCCCGCAACCACCAGGTCCGTCTTCCGGCTCACGCTCTCACTCACCTTCGCCCCCTTCGCGGCGACCCTGCTGCCGGCTTCCTGCCTCGTCATCGTGGAAAGCGTTCCGGTGAATACCACCGTTTTCCCCTTCCAGAACGGGTCCTCCTCCCGAACCGCTGAACGGACACCTCCAGGACGGATCCCGGCCGCGAGCAGGTCATCGACGAGTCGCCGATTCCCCGGGTTGGAGAAGTAACTCACGACACTGCCGGCGACTTTCTCCCCCACACCCTCGATGCTCTCCAATTCCTCTCGAGTCGCTCCGCGCACTGCATCCAGCGTGAGGAAATGTTCAGCCAGTATATCCGCGAGGTGACGGCCGACATGATAGATCCCCAGGGCATAAAGAAAGTCGGACAGAGAAGGCTGCCTGCTCTTTTCTATGGACGCAACCAGGTTTTGAGCAGACTTGGCGCCGAACCCCGGCAGGCTCTCGAGGTCACCCGGCCCGAGCCGGTAGAGGTCCGCCACGGATGCTACCAGCCCCTCATCCACCAGCATGGATACGATTCTGCGTCCAAGCCCTTCTATATTCATGGCATCACGACTTGCAAAGTGCCCTATGGCGGCTTTGATCTGGGCGGGGCAATTCCGATTCAGGCATCGATGCACACTCTCACCCGAAAGGCGGACAACCTCTCCACCACAGGATGGGCATTCCCGGGGCATTCTGAATGCCTTTTCTTCCCCGGACCGCCGGGAAGCGACCACTTCGATCACTTCCGGGATCACATCCCCGGCCCTCCTCACCATGACCACATCGCCTATGCGAATGTCCTTCCTGTCGATTTCATCCTGGTTGTGAAGAGTAGCCCGCCTGACCGTGACCCCCCCCACCATGACGGCCTCGAGAACGGCCACGGGAGTCAGGACGCCGGTTCTGCCCACCTGGACGATGATATCCCGGATGCGGCTTTGAGCCTCATCGGGAGAAAACTTGTAAGCAACCGCCCAACGAGGACTTCTCGACTTCTCCCCGAGCACTCTCTGCCAGTCGAGACGATCGACCTTGATGACCACTCCGTCAATGTCGTACGGAAGACTCGCACGCCGGCTCGAAAGATCATCGTAAACCTGGATGGCCTCTTCGATCCTCCGGCAGTGCCTGGAAAGCGGGTTCACGGGCAGACCCCACAGCCGGAGCCGCCGCAGCATCCGCCACTGCGTTTCGAATTCGAACCCTTCGACCGCTCCCACGCCATAGAAGAAGGCTTTCAAAGGCCTGCCGGCCGTTATCGAAGAGTCGAGCTGTCGCAGAGATCCGGCTGCGGCATTTCGCGGATTGGCGAACAGCGGTTCGCCGGCATCCATCCGGCTCCTGTTCAGGCGCTCGAAATCCGCCCTGTCGAGGTAAACCTCACCGCGAACCGCTATCAATCGAGGAGGCGCCGGCTCGCGGCTGTCTTCTGAACTGAAAAGCTTCCAAGGAATAGCCCTGATTGTTTTCACATTGTGAGTGACATCCTCCCCCACGTAGCCATCTCCCCTCGTGCCTGCCCCTGCAAGAACCCCCTCCTCGTAGACAACCTCAACAGCCAGCCCGTCCATCTTGGGTTCTGCAACATATTCAATGGGTTCATGCGAGTCGAGAAGCCTCTCCACTCTACGCGAAAAATCGAAAACCTCCGATTCCGCCATGGCGTTTTCGAGGCTAAGCATGGGGACCTGGTGCTCGAAAGGCTGAAACTTCTCTACGGGCGGAAAACCGACTCGACGAGTCGGCGAATCCGGGGATGCGAACTCCGGATGATCCTCTTCGAGTCGGACAAGCTCCCGGAAAAGCGCGTCATATTCAGCATCGCTGATGACGGGTTCATCCAGAGCATAATAACGATAGTCGTGAAACCGGATCAACTCGCGCAGTTCCTCGATCCGCTTGCTGATTTCCTCCTTCTTGCCCATGGGCTCCCGTCCACCGGCTTGCGCCGATCCGCTCGGTCCTTCTGTGTTATTACAAGAATCGGATCCACCGCCGCAAACCACAACCATTAACCATGAACTGCAGTCGACGGCCCGCGGGAAAGAGCGGACCCGCTCCTTCGGGATGGTTTGCAGTGGATCTCCAGGCATACAGTCGGAGGCATGACTGGCATCCGTCCAATTCCTGACGCCGTTCAGCTTCGCCCCTGCCCGCCTCCTCCCGCAGCACTCGCCGCGTCCAGCACTCCGGCAGCCACCTTTTCCCTGCTGAGCAGAAAATCCGCCTTTCTGAATCCGTGGACCCACTCGAGGCTTGAAAGGTCATCCGAAACGACCATTGCCAGTGCAGTGCGTACGCTTCGAAAACACGAGACGGCAAAGAGTGCAGACGCTTCCATTTCCACCGCCAGAACACCCTGCCTCTGATAGGCCAAGATCTTTCCAGCGGTTTCCCTGAATGGAGCATCCGTACTCCACACCAGCCCTTCGTGCACCCGGAGTCCGTCCTCGAGCAAACGTCGTCTCAGGGGGTCGAGCATCTCCTGCGACGGCCCCGGCAGCCGCCCTGGAGTAGGATAATGCCGCGAGGTCCCTTCTTCGGATATCGCTCCAGCAGGCAAAACGATGTCCCCGATGGCAACGTGAGACTGCAGGGACCCGCACCATCCGACAGCCAGGACTGAATGGACTCCCAGGGCGATGAGCTTTTCCAGTACCATCACGGACTGGGGTGCTCCCAGCATGGGGCCAGCCATTGCGATGCGAGTGCCTTGATATGTCCCGACATACACGTTGGACAGGAAGATCTTGTGGGAAAGATGAGGACGTTCGGGGAAAAGGTTCAGGTAGATTTCCACATCGCCGGGCGTAAAGACAAAGATCGCCGAAGAGGGGAGTGTTTCTTCATGTCTGCCCCTGCGAGGCTCGATAACGGCTCTGCTCTCGTCAACCTGCATCGGGATGGCGCATCGGGTTCAGCCGGCACAAGAACCGATCAGGACCCAGGCTCAGGTGTCTCCATTTCCACCGGAACCCGGAATCCTAGACCTTCTTATTTTATGGTTTCCTTCAACTTGTTTCCCGCCTTGAAACGGACAACCTTGGAGGAGGGTATCGTGATCGTTTCACCGGTTCTCGGATTTCGTCCTTCCCGCTGCGACCTGGTCGCCACGTCAAAGGTGCCGAACCCTACCAGTGTAATCTTGTCTCCATTGGCAAGCGCCTCGCTCACCGCTGCGACGAAACTGTTTAGCGCCTTCTCCGCCGCGGCCTTCGTGATGCCTGAGCCGTCAGCTATCTTGACAATCAAATCGGCCTTCGTCATGTGATCCTCCTCCTTGAACAATGCACTGAAACCAACTCCATCCATTAAAAGGAACAGGGCGCCCACTTCAAATACCCCTGTTCCCCAGCCCCTTAATTGGAGGCAATTATACTAACCTCGACATGCATAGCAAGCACTAAATAACCAGAAACCTGCGTCAATCAACATTTTTATGCCTTTTCGGCCCGATTGATTCCGACCGAACGTCAAATTCTGCTGAGAAGGACTTCACATGTCCGCATGGACTCGAAATGTTGGTTCAGGCGGTACAAATGCGGAAAACCGACCTGGATACCGATGCATTTATCGATACAGGTAACGTTCCATCCCACATCACAATACATGACCCGTGCCCGACTGTCACGGAAGTGCCCCGTGCAGTTTCATCTAAAGCGGGAAGCCTCCGCTGAAAACGTCCCTTTTGACAGAGTCTACAAAAGGAACATTCCCGGCAAATACCATTCATACAGATATCGTGATTTTGCAATTCATCCGGAAAACCTCAATGAGCCGTGGGCTTACAAGCAACCATCAAAACAGGCCGAGCCAGGAATAAACTCCGATTGAATGGGCAGACCCAATATAAGATTACCATAGCCCGAATAAATGATTGCATAAACCTCGTGGAAAACAGGGGTCACCTTTGTGCGACAACTGTCCGGGTAGGCGTTCTGTGAGAGGATGCTGGAGGAATTTATCTTCGACTCGAATTTCCACTCAGGTTCATGACGAAGAAGCGCCAAACGAACCGGGGTGCATCGCTCTTCAGCAGTGCGAGCCTGGCTCCTATTTTCTTGTGAGCTTCAGACCGGCTGCTCGTTATTTGGATGATCCTCCCTGCGGGAAGTGAATATGTATGTCGAACCGTCTTCGACGGATCGGCAGATCCACGTGCTGGCAGTTGGAAGGAAGCTCGTGTCACCAGGCATGCCGCATCTGTTCGTGATCCGTCGTGCCTTTTGCTTTTGACCTTGTCCTTCCCCCTGTGTTATTAGAAATGACTGGCGAAATGTCGGCTCACATCGACCCTGGCTTCCGTTCGGCAGAATCTTTGAATGATGAATTCGGAGGGGCGCTGTGGCAGAGGTTCTCGGACCCAATACTCTCACACTCCCAACCGGACAAGGAATGGCTCAGTCGACTACAGACCGGCAGAGACCGGCACTCACTGGCTGTCTCCATGAAGAGACTGGTGGTTAGAACGATCCCGGGCAGACCGGAACACAGACTCCCAAGAAGACGGATCATCCGCGGCAGGTACATCTGTGCCGTTGCGTTGATTCTATTGGCTGCGGCCGCCTCGTATCATTTTCTCCGGCCCCCGGATGCGCCCCCGCCGGACCAGGCCGTACGGCCTCCCCAGGCCGATGAACAGCCTGCAGTCCTGTCATTGGACTACCCGGATTCCTTCGAATTTCGATCGAACTACATGAATCGTTTTATCGTGAAGAGCCACACGGTCCGTGCCGGCGAGACGTTCGAACAGGTTTTCGAGAATCTTGGCTTATCCTCGGGGCTGGCTCAGCAGGTGGAAAAATCCTGCCGAGGCTCCGACTGCCCTGTGCAGCTCAAGCCGGACGACGAAATGACTGTTTATGTTTCCCGCCAGGATCACGAGCCGGTCAGGTTCGTCCTTTCCGCCGTTTCCGGCCCTACCTTTTCCCTGCTCAGAACCGGCGATAATTGGATATCGAGAAACGACGGCGATCTGCCGGTACCCTTTACTTCCACACTGCGGGGAGCCTATTCCGACAACTTCTATGACTCCTGCATAGGAGCCGGTCTTCCGGCAGAACTCATTCCGGATCTCGGTGACATCTTCTCCTGGGACATGGACATCAACTTCGACCTTCAGGATGGAGACACCTTCATTGTACATTTCGAGGAACTGGTGAAAAGAGGCAGGAAGGCACCGGGCGGGAGGATCCTTGCAGCCGAAATGTCCGCCGGATCGAGGCGAATCCAGGCATTTCTCTACGAATTGCCCGACGGTTCGAAGGAATACTTCGACGCAAAGGGTGCTTCACTGCGAAAGCAGTTCCTCAAGAGTCCCCTCTATTTTCGCCGCGTTATCTCTGCAACCAGCTACAAGCCCCTTCGCCCTGTTCTGAAAATCTACAGGCCTCACCTGGGCGTCGATTATGCCGCTCCTAAAGGAACCCCCGTAAGCTCCGTGGGGGAAGGCACCGTTTCGATCCTCGGACGCAATCCCCGCAACGGCCGCTTTATCGAAATCAGCCACAAGGGAGGCTATAAGACCTTTTACGGTCAACTTTCCGGGTACGGAAAGAACATAAGAAAAGGGAGCAAAGTAGCGCAGGGAGAGGTGATCGGCCTGGTCGGCACGACGGATTCCGGAACCGCACCCTTTCTCGATTTTCGCATGACCAGGAACGGCAAGCCGGTCAATTACCTCCGAACGGACTTTCCTCCCGTTCAAACCTTGCCCAGAGCTCAACGCCAGGACTTCGAGAAGCAGCGTGACGCCTTTCTTGCCGTCCTGAAACCGCCGGCTTCCGTGGATTCCAGGGCATCGAGCACCCAGAGCAGTGAGCCGTGAAAGTGCCGGAAGCCGTTGCGGAGATCGCCCTTTTCAAAGCCCTCGACAAGACTCTGCATTACTCGATCCCGGACGTGCTTCGTCAAAGGACAGGACCGGGCATGCGAGTCCTTGTGCCGCTCGGGCGGTCCGAAGCCGTCGGGATGGTGCTTTCCCTTGCTGAATCACCTGCCGACCTGCCTTCAGACATCCAGCTTCGCCCCCTCCGGACCATCCTGGATGAATCCCCCGTCCTGACCGAAGAACTCATCCGTCTGTGCAGGTGGGTATCGTCCTATTATTTTTATCCCGTCGGGGAAGTGATTCAGGCCGTTCTCCAGGCGGGCACCGCCGATGTGCCCCAGGCCGGCTACAGACTGACGGAAGCAGCCATGAAGGCAGGCGATGCGGAGGATCCGAAGGGGCTGCTGCGTATCCTTCGAGGTCGAAAATGCGTTGCCATTGCCGATATCATCTCTTCCATGCCATCATCGAGAGGTCTCAAAAAAGCCCTCGCCGACCTCGAAAAAGCGGGCTTCATCGAGCGGTGCGTCCGGCGGTCCGTCCCCGGCGGATCCGGCAGGACAAGGATCGCTCGCCTGGCCGGTGCTCCCGACCCGAAACTCGTTTCAAGAAACTCTAATCTTCAAGCCCTCGTCAGGCTTCTCGAAGCCTCCCGGGAAGGGCTCTCCATCCGGGATATCCGCCGAATGGTCGGCAATGCGGATTACTGGATCAGGAAACTCGGCAGCCTCGGTGTTCTCGAAATCGCCGAGCAGAAGGAACCGCAGGAATTCTCGTGCGCACAGGATCTCCCCTGCACTCCCCCTCCGGAACTCACCGAGGATCAGCAGGAGATTCTCCAGCGCGTTCTGCCCTGCATCCGCCATGCATCCTTTGAATCCTTCATGCTGTTTGGAATCACGGGGAGCGGCAAGACGGAAGTCTACCTGCGCCTTGCGAAGGCAGCTCTCGATCAGGAGCGGGGAGCCATCGTTCTCGTCCCGGAAATCGCCCTCAGCACTCAGATGGAAGCCCTCTTCCGCCACCGTTTCGGAGACCGCCTCGCCGTCTGGCACAGCGCCCTGCCTCAGGGAGTGAGAAACGACCGGCGGCGCGAAATTTTTGAAGGAAAGAGATCCGTCGTACTGGGAGCCAGGTCCGCCGTGTTCATGCCGGTGAACAACCCCGGAATCATCATTGTGGACGAAGAACACGACTCGTCTTACAAGCAGGACGATCACCTGCGATACAATGCCCGGGATGTGGCCATTATGCGGGCGAGAATGCTGGGGATTCCCGTGGTGCTCGGTTCAGCAACTCCTTCCCTCCAGACCATCCGGCACAGCAGGCTGAACAGGTACCGTACCCTCGTACTTCCGCGGCGCATCCATGACCGCCCTCACCCCGAAATGGAGGTTGTGGACATGAGGCGTGAACCCGGCCGGACCAAGGTACTGTCTGCAAGGCTGAAGAGCTCTCTTCTGGAAACGCTCGAATCCGGCTGCCAGGCCCTGCTGTTTCTCAACCGCCGGGGGTTCTCCACCTGTTTTCTGTGCGGCGTGTGCGGCGAGGCACTGCAGTGTACGTCCTGCAGCGTCACGCTCACCTACCATCGCAGCGATCGGCGCCTGCGGTGCCATTACTGCGGATTCGACACCACGGTTCCCGACCGGTGCCCAGCATGCGGCAACGCATCCCTGATTCCCTACGGCTTCGGCACGGAGCGGGTGGAAGCCGAGGTGCGCCGCCTCCTGCCTGAAGCTCGAATCGTCCGCATCGACCGCGACACGGTGACCCGGGCCGGAGACCTGGTCCGGTTCCTGGATTCCGTAAGAAGCAACCGGGCGGACGTTCTGATCGGCACCCAGATGGTGGCCAAGGGACACGACTTTCCCAATATCGCCCTGGTGGGAGTCATCAATGCGGACACCGCCCTTCAACTGCCCGATTTTCGGGCAGGCGAAACCACGGTTCAGCTGCTTTTGCAGGTGGCCGGCAGGGCGGGAAGAGGCGATACTCCCGGCCGGGTGATCCTGCAAACCTACAATCCCGGCCACTACACCCTGCAGTCGGTGCTTACCATGGACTATGAAGGATTCTGCGACAGGGAACTCGAATCTCGAAGCGCCCTCCAGTACCCCCCCTTCACGCGGTTTCTCAGGTTCCTGGTCACAGCGTCCTGCGAAGCGCAGGCATGCCGGGGAGCGGCGGCTCTTGCCGCCCTGTGCCGGACCGTTGCTGGGGAGCTGCGCAAGTCCGGACGGCATATCGCCGTCCTCGGGCCGTCCCCGGCTCCCCTGGTCAAACTGAAAGACCGCTTCCGCCGCCATGTTTTTGTCAAAACCTGGACAAACGTCGATCTGCAGACATTCGTCGAAGAGGTGCTCCGAAGAGCCGCAAAGGAACCTGAACTGCGCCGGGTGCAGACGGTCGTCGACCGAGACCCGTCCATGAATCTCTGATCTTTATCCTGGAACGTTCAAAGTGTACGCCTCATGACCGATATACTCCTCATCCAGCCTCCCGTAAGGGACTTCTACATCACCGCCAAGCGGACCATCCCCTACGGCCTGGCGTGCATCGCCTCATCGCTCGACCGTCAAGGCTTTTCCGTCGACATCCTGGACGGATCGGCCACATCCAGGTCCCGCGTGATCGACCTGCCTCCCGAGATGGCCTGCCTCGACGCATGCTACGGCCGTGCCGACGTTTCACCTTTCGGCCTTTTTCACCACTACAGGCATTTCGGCGCAGGCTTCGAACACCTGGGGAAGAAGGCAAAGGAATCGGGTGCCTTCCTCGTGGGAGTCTCGTCCCTGTTCACCGCATACGCCGACGAAGCATTGACGACCGCCGAAGCGGTGAAGCGGTTCCACCCCGGGTGTATCGTCGTTCTTGGAGGCCATCACCCGACGCATTTACCCGAAAAGGTCCTGGAATGCCCGGCGGTCGATTACGTGCTGCGCGGAGAAGGCGAGCAATCGATGCCGGAGCTGGCCCGGGCATTGAAGGAAAAAAGCGATCTGCGGAATGTTCCGGGAATCGCTTTTCGAGGGCCATCCGGGAGATCGATCGTGAATCCGCCCGCGGCCGTGCCGGACCTGGACCGGCAGCCGCTTCCCGCCTTCCGGCTGTTGAACCGGCGCTTCTACCGGAGAAACGGCAGGGGAAGCGGAGTCGTCACCGCAAGCCGGGGCTGTCCGATGCGGTGCAGTTACTGTTCCATGGGCGGATCGTCCGGCATAACGTACAGGAAAAGGAGCGTTGAATCGGTGCTCGCCGAGATGGAGGAACTGGTTTACACGTTCGGAACCGGGTTTATCGATTTCGAGGATGAAAACATCTCCCTGGACAGGCGCTGGTTCCTGTGTCTTCTCGACGGAATCAATGAGCGTTTCGCCGCAGCGGACCTCGAACTTCGAGCCATGAACGGCCTCTTTCCTCCCACTCTCGACGACGAAATCATCCGAAGGATGAAGGAAGCAGGGTTCACAGCCTTGAATCTCTCCCTGGCTTCGACCTGCTTGGAACAGTTGGCCAGATTCAGAAGGCCCGACGTCCGGATTTCATTCGAAAACGCGCTGCGATGCGCAAGAAGGCTCGGAATGCACGCCGTCGGCTACATCATCGTGGGTGCGCCCCACCAGGCAGCCTTCGATTCCCTGGCCGACCTGCTCTACCTGGCCGGCCTGCCGGTCATCGCCGGCGTATCCGTCTATTACCCTTCGCCGGGAAGTGCGGATTTCTCACTTTGCTCGGACGCGGGACTCCTGCCTGAAAAGACGTCACTTCTGAGATCCACCGTTTTCCCCATCTCCCACACGACCACCAGGGAGGAATCCATCACCCTCCTGCGGCTCGGCAGGATCCTCAATTTCATCAAGTCCCTGCCGCCGTTACGCCAACCGAGATCGCTGCCCGTGGACCCCGTTCCCTGCTCGACAGACGGCATGAAAGCCATTGAAAGACTTGCCTCCGATGCACGGACTCCCACTGCCCGCAGAAACATCGGCATGATCCTCCTGGCCTGGTTTCTGCACGACTGCAGGGTTCGAGGAGTAACCCCCGACGGGGAAGTCTACGAACACCGGGTATCGGAGCCACTGTGCAGGATGTTTGTCCAGGCGGTTTTGCGCAGTGGAGTGGTGCGATAGCCGCCGAGGCGTCCCGGACGGATTCCCCTCGGCCGAAAGCTTTGCTAAAGGGTACGGGGGGGGGGTTGCTCATTGTTTTTCCGCATGGTGCTGCGAGGCCGGATATCAACACCGGCAAACCTTGCACTCCATGGGGCCGCATTCCCAGGTCTTGAGCTGTTTCACTCTCCTGCCTCCGCAGTTCCCGCTTTCATGTTCTGCCGCCGAACCTGGCCTGCCGCCGCCTGTTCTCCCTTTCTCCGATCACACGGGATATCGATGAATATCTCAACGGAGTCCATTATCGCCGCCTTCCGCTGACAGTTGCTGCCAAAACCTCGGCCCGACAACTGCTTGACAACCTGCAAATCCGCATGATATAAGGCAAAACACTGATTTTGGCCGGCGTAGCTCAATGGCAGAGCAGCTGATTTGTAATCAGCAGGTTGCGGGTTCGAATCCCATCGCCGGCTCCAGGAAATACCCGCAGCAACAGCTACTTGGATGGGGATCACGGTGTGTGGATGTGATCCCCTTTTACATTTGTGCGAGACTCTGTGCGAGTGTAACCTGCCAGGCAAGTTGAGGAAATTAAGCCACTCTTACTGCCTGAAACACCTTGCCGCAGGTTCCGAGGCACGGACTGCGGATGGCGAGGTGCTTGCCGTTGTCCTCGATGGCTGTCTCCTGCAACGCTTGGAGGTCCTGCTGGATGTCGAACTACTCGAAGGCATGCCCGGAGGCCTCGAACCTGCTGTACAGCTCTTTTCTCAAGTCCAGCCAAGGAAGCTGCAGAGATTCGCAGTCTGTACTGTTGCTTGATCGGCCATATAGGCTCTTGGCTGAAGATCGCCGCCGATGGGAACCACTCCCAGCCCGCCTCCAGGGTATCGATATCCGTGGTTCCCTCGGGAAGCGGCTCGACCTCGATAATGCTCGCAGAACGAGTCGAAAACCCGGCATTGTGACCGGCATCGTTGTTAAAGGGTCAGAAAGGTTCAACATTCAGAGCCGTGGATTTCTGACCGGGAGGTCCCGGGTTTTTCTGAGGAGGCATCACCCGGAAAGGCCCTTCCCCGTCCAGCTTATTGTCGGGCGTCAAGGCTCCCGTGTCCAGGTACTCCCCCGTCCCTCTTGTACGCCAGCAGCATGGTGAGCGGTCTTCTGGTCCGGGTCGGGATCCAGCGGATGAAACTGGGCCCAGCCATCGGGGGCATATACCTTGATCCCCATCGCGGACAAGAGGATGCCAAATTTCTTCGGAATCGCTTTCACCCATGGGGTGATAGGCCGCAAAACCGGTCCCGACGGCGCTCAGAATCCACAATACCACTCCAACCGTCAGAATCAGCTTTCCCCAACGCATGGCATCTCCTCCTCAAGCAAACAGGTACAGGTTCGAATGAAAACGGCAAAAGGACAGAAAAACAGACAATCGTGAACTTCTTGAAGAAAGAACCAGCAGATGGACAGGCGCAATATACGAGGACGTCGGTTCACTCGATAAGATGGGCTTATATGGACAACACTATCCGTCCGGGTCTTCTAAGAAGGCAGGAAGAACGCGCCGCAGGGTTTTGTGCAACAGGCCGTGCTTCAAAGACATCACTCACCCCCTGAATTCTATTGATGAGCTCAAGACTTTAGCGTAATTCTTGATAAAATTTCTCCATATTGCAAATCCGTGTAAACAGCACCAGTTGGATGCCGTGTTGGATTTCTTCAGATTTCCCGACATAGCGGGCAAATGTCCCTTCAGCGTCTGGACTGCTGTGTGGTCTGGCTGAACGCTATGGCTCCAGCCGTTCGGAAGGGGATCGGGTGTTCATTATGGCAGTGTTTCTGATCATCGAGATCGAGGTCAGTGAACCCGGGATGTACTCCGAGTATGTGAGAAGGGTTCCGGAGATCATCGAAAAACATGGAGGCAGGTACCTGGTTCGTGGAGGCAAGGTGACTCCCCTGTCCGGAAACTGGAACCCGGAAAGGATCATCGTGGTGGAATTTGAAACGGTCGAACAGATTCGAAGCTGCCTGGGGTCGCCCGAATACCTGGAGCTGGCTCCGCTCAGGGAGCGTTCCACAGCGTCGAGGGCGATTATCGTGGATGGACATTCCTCATCCTGACCATACCCTTCAACGGCTTGACGGCGGCTGAGATAACGAAGCGGGACGCACATGCGCGGCGTTCGGAGGACCCGACGCGAAACCCGAGGGGTCTGCCCGGCCGGCGGATCCGAATTGTCTCTTTACGGGATCATCGGAAGCCTGTAAAAGAAGGCAGGGAATCGCGCGCATCCGGGGACAGTTGCCCGTGCCTCTCCTCTCCTTCACCGTCGAAGCTTCGGACATCGATGTTCGAGCGGCTCCAGGCTCCCGGCTTTCCCTGTAAGCCGGGAATCGGGCAGGCGAACCGGGGCCGTGAGCACGTCCCGAGCATGCGGCCTTCCTTTCGTCCGCTCCGCCCTTCCTGGCGAAGGAACCCGACGACCTATATCGACACACAGATGAACACCCATACCCGCGGACCCCGTATGGTTTCGCGGAGAATGTGCGTGGAGGTTCGGTGCTTACCGGTGACCTGGTTCTCTTAATCCTCCGAACCCTGCTCGGCATCCTGTCGGCAGGCATGCTGGCCTACTGGTCGGTCGGCCTCCACCGGCTCATTCGGACCATTCGAGATCTTCCTACAGCCCGGGATGGCCTGAAGACGGCCCAAGGCACTCCTTTTGAGGATTCCGTATGCGTCGTCGTACCGGCACACAATGAAGAACATTCCCTGCCGATCCACATCCTCTCTCTCAAGGCCCAGGATTACCCCGGTCTCCACGTCGTGCTGTCGCTCGACCGATGCACCGACGGGACCTACGACGCGGCGATCCGGGCCGTTGGCAACGACGAACGGTTCGAAATCGTCGTGGTCGACAGGTGTCCAGACGACTGGGCGGGGAAAGTGCATGCCGTGTTCCAGGGCGTTCAGCAATCCACGGCTGCTTCAAATTCCGACTACCTTCTGTTCGCCGACGCGGACACCCGCTTCCATCCGTCATGCATCCGTGCCACGGTGGCCCTCGCAAAAGAGCGAAAAGCCGATCTCGTGAGCCTGCTGAGCACCCTTACATACGACCGCTGGTACGAATGGTTCGTCCAGATGTCCGCCTGTCTCGAACTGATGTACCAATACCCCGTACTGCGAGCGAACCGCGAAGAACGACGACGCGCCTTCGCCAACGGGCAGTTCATGCTTTTCCGGCGCGAAGCCTACCTGCGCATCGGGGGGCATGAAACCGTCAAGGGGGAACTGCTCGAGGACCTGGCACTGGCGAGGCTTGTGGCCGAGAATCGACTGCGGGCCACGGTGCTGCCCGCGGATGGCATGCTCGTGTGCACCATGTACGAATCCTGGAATGAATTCCGTCATGGCTGGAAGCGAATCTACTCCGAATCGGCCCGGTGCGATGCGCGCAGGCTTCGAAAATGGGCCGCGCGCGCTCGAATCACGGGCACTCTCCTGCCCCTGGCAGCGTTTGCAGGGATCTTGCTGGGCATCACCACCGGTGCGATCCCGGTGCCCGCAATGGATCTTGTCGCCCGGACGGCAACGGCGATCTCGTCTGTGGCACTGCTGGTCTGGGCCCTGGTCATGGCAGGCAGCCACCGGGTGGCTCACGCTCCCCTTTGGGCGTTTCCGGCAACCGTAGCGGGGTCGTGGATTGTGGGAGGCATCCTTGCTGCTGCTGCTGCGGACATCGAAGCCGGCCGACCGACTTTATGGGGAGACAGGTGCTATGTACGGCGCCCCGGCGTCGACCACGGCGCTTCCCCGCATCCCATGTCTCCCGGCGCATCCGATGCCGGGAATCGATAGCCGCTGCTGCGGATATCTCTTCTCCATTTGTTCTGCACCGCCGATTACAGCCGTGATGCAGGGGATCAATCCGTCCAGGGTCTGACCTCTGACCACCCCCGGGATCGACACTCCTGTACCTGATGTAAGAAACCGCATTTACTGATTTTGGTATCGGGACGACTGGATTCGAACCAGCGACCTCTGCGTCCCGAACGCAGCGCTCTACCAAGCTGAGCCACGTCCCGACCCCGAATGCAGCTTGGGTTGTGTATCAAAAAACCGCAGATATGTCCAGACTTTTGAATGCACTTTAAGACCGCATTGCTTCCGTTCATTGCGCCGCTGGGAACGTGCTGACCGGTTCGTTTCGTTCCGGGTTTATCCGTTTTCGAGTTCCCGGCGCCTGATTCCAGCACCTCGTGGGCTTCCTCACACCTTGGCCCCGGGCCGCATTGGAAAATGATCATGAAATGGGATATGAAGAAAAAGTGCTTCAGCGGATGTACCGCGGACCGGCAGTTCCTTCACAGGCTGTCTGGATCTCGAACAAATTTAACCGGATGGCGCTCTTGGCCGTGCTTTGGCTGAATGGCACCGGGTATGCGGCATTTTTTCGTTCCCTTCTTCGCGGACCAGGACCTGTTCATGGACAAGGACGAATCTTCCCGCCAGTGCGAGGGTCACTCGACCGCCGAACCGGGGGGTTCCGGCGAGTCTTCGCTCCTCTCCGAAACGGCGGTGTTCCCTCATCTTCCGGGAGTCTATCTATTCAAGGCCGGCGACGGCAGCGTGCTTTATGTCGGCAAGGCTAGGGACTTGAGGAAACGCATCAGCAGCTATTTTCGAAGCGCCGGCCAGGCGAGCGTCAAGGTCCGGGTGATGGTCGAAAGAGCCTCGAAACTCGACTTCGTGGTCACCCCCACCGAGAAGGAGGCGCTGCTGCTGGAGGCGAGCCTCATCAAGAAGCATCGCCCCCGCTACAACGTGGTGCTTCGGGACGACAAGAACTACCCGGCCCTTCGCATCGATCCCCGGGAGCCGTTTCCGAGACTCGACGTGGTGCGGCGTTTTTCCAAGGACGGAGCCCTCTATTTCGGCCCCTATCCTTCCGCCCACGCCGTCCGTGAAACCCTGAAGCTATTGAACCAGCTGTTCCCGCTTCGCCAGTGTAAGGGGAAGAAACTGATCCCGCGCGAGCGCCCTTGCCTCAACCATTCGCTCGGCCTCTGTACCGGGGCATGCGCAGGCAGGATATCCAGGGAAGAATACAGAAGGATAGTCGACCAGGTGATCCTTTTTCTCCAGGGCAAGACGGACATCCTGCAGCGCGAACTGCGGCGCCAGATGGAAGAGGCGGCAGCAGACTTGGAGTTCGAGCGCGCGGCCTTCTACCGCGACCGACTGCTCAACGTGGCGGAAACACTTGAAAAGCAACATATCGTGTCCGACCGGTTCCTCGATCAGGACGTTCTGGGCATTCACCAGGAACCTGAAGGCTCTGAAATCGTTGTCCTCTTCGTGCGCCAGGGGGCTATTACCGGGCAGAGAGATTTCGACCTCAAGGAAGCCCAGGGGGAACAGGACGAACTCCTGACCGCGTTCATTCAGCAGTACTACGGCGAAGGCCGGTATATCCCCGACGAAATCCTGGTGCCCATGCCCCTCGAAAACGAAAAAGTCCTCGAAGAATGGCTGACAGAACTCCGCGGAAAGCGGGTTCGTATCTGGCCTGTCAAGCGTGGAGACCGCAGGCACCTGCTCGATATCGCACGGAACAACGCACGCGAAAGGTACGTCAGCCGAAGGAAGTGGAAGCAGCGGGACACGAGCATCATCGAAGGGCTCCAGCGGGCACTCAAACTGCCCAAGCTTCCAGTGCGCATGGCCTGTGTCGATATCTCCAATATCCAGGGAAAACATGCCGTCGGATCCCTGGTGGTTTTCGAGGACGGCCGTCCCGACAAGAATGCCTATCGGCACTACCGCATCGAATCAGGAAACGAGCCCGACGACCCCGCCATGATGGCCGAGGTGGTGCGGCGAATGCTCGAGGGCGACGCCGGCCTCGCTGCAGGGCTGGACCTGCTTGTGCTCGACGGAGGCAAAGGTCAGCTCAACCGGATTCTGCGAGTTGTGAGCGAATCCGGCGTGGCGGAGTTCCTGCCTGTGATCTCCATTGCCAAGGAACGGGAAGGGGACCGGGGAGACAAGGGACGCGGAATGTACGAAAAGATCTACCTTCCCGGCCGAAAAAATCCCGTGTTCCTCCACAGCCGGCCCGATCTGCTGCACCTGCTGCAAAGGCTCCGCGACGAAGCTCACCGATTCGCCGTATCCATGTATAAGAATCTGCACCGAAACGAACTGCTCAGTTCGGTATTGGACAGCATTCCGGGGGTCGGCCCGCGGCGGCGCCAGGCGCTCCTCCAGCATTTCGGAAGCATTCAGGCTCTGAGGCGGGCGAACGTCACACAATTAAAGGAAGTTCCCGGAATCTCCGAAGGAATCGCGCAAGCCATCGTGAAGATTCTTGCGCAGATTGCATGAAAATTGTGCTGAAGAATGGAAACGGCGGCGGAATTATTCGTTTTCGTCGATGGGGAGTCGTTTGAGCAGGCGTCTGCCCACGGCTTTCAATTCCGGATCCGAGATAGATTTTAGAAGCTCTTTTTCCTCGGGGGTGAGATTTCTGACGGGTTTCTTTTCCTTCTTGCCGACGCGAAAGGCCCTGGCCTTCATCTTTTCCAGTTCTCGACGGCAGGGATTCAGCACGGGGGAGGATTCGGGTACTTCACCCACCCTGATCACGATCCTGTCGACAATGTGTTCGGGGCGTTTGCCGTTGATTTTGTCTTTCAGGGCGTCTGCGTTGAGTTCGAGGTGGTGCTTCCAGACGGAATCGTAGGCCGCGATGATGAGGGTTTTTCCTTTGAGGGAAACCGGGCGGGTATGGCGGGCCAGTTGTTCGCCCACGAGTTCGTTCCAATCCCCGAAAGGATTGGCGGCAAAGGCGGGATGGCGGTCGAGCAGGTTGCGCAGCACGCTTCCCACCATGGAATGGATTCCGTCCTTTTTCATTCAGATTTGCTCCCTGGAGGTGTCTTCCTTTCCCTGGACCATGGATCGTTCCAGTCTGCGCAAAGCTGAATGCAGTTCCTGGAACTGGGTCTTCATGGCTTCCAGCAGGATGAGGGTGTCGCTGCTGTGGAAGGGCAGACGGGAAAGAAACCTGTCGTAGAGGAGGGCATCCACGTGGGAGAGATAGAGGTCTTCGATGCGCCGGAGCAGGCCCAGACCCAGTCGAAGCAGGACGGTCACGGCCATGATCTGCCCGAGGGGGATGAAGCTTCTCAGAACGGAGCCGAACACGTCCTGGATTTCCTTGTGGCCGGCGAGAGCCGGTTGAACACCCTGGTAGAGAAGCCATGATGTCTGGATCAGCCCCAGGATCGGCAGCAGCCACAGAAGCCACCTGTAGGGACTCCAGGAACCATACAGGATCTGCCAGTCCATCTCGACGATCCGACGTTCTTTTTCGATCAGTTCTTCGGCGGAAAACGTGCTGCCGGACCTCTTGGACAGCATCAGGCGCAGCCGCTGGAACGGGTGAAAGAGGATCTGGAGGGGAAGCGAATCGACGCCGGCGAGCAGAGCCGCGACCGGGAAGGATTCGCCCGGCCCGGCTTGTACACTGCCGTGCACGTGAGCCGGGTGCCGAGCAGGTTGGACGACATGCCTGGCCAGCAGATTGCGAACGAGCATCTTGCCGGTGAACTGGATCCCCAGCCACAGAAGCTTTCCCGCAAGAAAAACGAGGGCCACCCACACGAGGTAGGTCATGAATTTCCCGAAGGGCTGAAGGTGGAACCACTGGAAGTCGATCCAGAGTCCCGCCGATTTGAGCGCTTCGGGTGTGAGAGGCCGGGCGGAATTCGAGAGATCCGAAGCACCGGTTGGATATGGGCTGGAGAGTGGGTAGGCCACAACCAGGCAGACCAGGAAGAACAGGAACCACATAAGCCGTTGAAGCGCTTCGTAACTCCTCAAGCCGTATTCCATATGCCGAGTTCCAACTCCTGATGCCCGGGTTAGGTGCCACCTTCCGCCGGTCCGGATCAGCCGCCTGACCTCGGGCGCCCGCAGGCCGGAAAGCTTATATGTACACCATTATCTCCGCCCGGTCAAAGACTTAGGTATCCTCCCGCTGTGCGCGCATTCGGAGCGGAGTCTCCTGCCCACGATGCGTTCCACCATGCGTCCGGTTTCGAGTACCCTGTCCACATCGAGTCCCGTATCGATGCCCATCTCGTCCATCATGACCACCATGTCTTCAGTGCAGACGAGCCCGGTGATGGTGGGATCCTCGTAATAATACTTGCCCGTTCCGGCAACGGGGACGCCATCGACGAAATTGGCAGGCTGGCCTCCTATGCCTCCCAGGGTGGATTCGAAATGGGTGATTCCCGCCTGGAGCGCGGCCAGGACATTGGCAAGCCCCCATCCACGAGTGACATGAAAATGGGCCACGTGCCTGGATGGATCCGGCATGGCGTCCATGATCATGGAGTAGTATTCAAAGACACGGTTGGGGGGAGCCGAGCCGTCGTGGTCGGCATGTTCGATGTCGTCGGCCCCGATGTCCAGCCAACGCCTGCTGAACTCGACGGCCTTCTTCAGTTCCGTGGGCCCTTCGATAGGGCACCCCCAGATGGTGCTCACCGTCCCGCACACCTTCATCCCCGCATCGTGAATCCGTGGTATCCAGTGTTCGCACATCTTCCAGTAGTCATCGAGGGACAGGCCTGAATTCACCTTGTGATGCGACTCGCTGGTGGACACCATGAAAAGGACACGATCGGGCCCGTAGCCTTCATGCCGCGCCTGGATGGCACGCTCCACCGCCTTCTCCCGAATGGTGATGGCCGTGATTTCCACGTCGTCGATCAACTCGGCAACCTTCCTGCTGCCCCTGAGACTCCTCATCAATGCATCTGCGTCTTTGAACTGAGGCATACCCGACGGGTTGCCGAAATTGGTCACCTCGATCCGCCTGAACCCGGCAAGGATCAACTGTTCGGCCACCCACAGCTTGGCTTCGGTGGGGATGAACTTTTCTTCGTGCTGAAATCCGTCTCTTACCGTGATATCACCGAGAACAACCTTCCTGGGATATTCAAGAACCGCCATGGGAATCCTCCGTTTCTGTCGTCGCCACAACGGCAAAATGCCGGGGGGTGAGGGTCTGGCACCCTCGCGGAAATGCATTCACTGCCTGTCGGTTTTCCGGCCGGGGTTCGGGGCTCCCCGAACGCCAAACCGGGTCAAAGTCCCCCGCAGACTCTCGCTCACCGGGCGTCACATCCTGCACGTTTCCGGTTCCTGCAGGGTTGAATCCCTCCTCCGGCACCTCAGGGAGGCTACGCAACCCATCCAACAGTTGCGGGACACCACGGACATTCCGGGATTCCGCTACACGCGGTTCGGAAAGAAAACGTTCCACTGCACACTTTCTAGAACCGCAGGTTCCCGAACGACGGGTCTCCGATGGGTTTCAGCAGGCTGACCTCGAAGGCCATGCCCAGCCAGTCTCGAATCTCGTACAGCTTGAGCACTCGGTCGTTGAGCAGCCTGGCTGCACAGTAGAAGGGATGAGCTTCTCCGTCGTATTTCTCCACCATCTGCCTGCGAAAGGCGTCCTTTTCCTCGGTGTTCATGGGCCGCCCGGCGGATACCCGCTTGCGCTCCTCGATGGAAAGCAGCACCTCGGCGGCGGACCGGCCGCTCATCACAGAAGTGCGGGCACGCATTACGGAGAAAAGGAAATGAGGCCGGTAGGCTCGCCCGCACATTCCGTAATTGGCCGCCCCGTTATCCGGACCGATGACGAGCTGCACCTTGGGCACCTGCGCGCACGACACGGCTCTCACCATGTCCGCCCCGTACTTTCCGATACCCATGTGCTCCGATTCCGACCCAACCATGTATCCGGGGGAGCTCTGCACGAAAAGGAGCGGGATCTTCTCCTGCGAACAGCGGATGATCCATTCCGTGGCTTTTCGAGCCGCTTCGGCAAAGATAATCCCCAGCCCGTGCGCAGCGATCACTCCCACGGGGATCCCTTTGATGCGCATCTTTCCCGTGACGATGTTGTCGCCCCGCCCCATGGCATAGAGCTTCTTGTATTCGCTGAAGTGGCTGTTGTCGGCGATGGCCTCGAGGATCACCCGCACGTTGATTCCCTGGTGAATCCTGGCGGGCAGATTCTCGTAGAGGGAAACGGGAGAAAGGCGGGGCGGCATGTCCGGGCCTCGATTCAGGCAGAGCTGCTGGGGCTGTTCCATGGACAGAATCTCCCTCACCCTCTCGACGGCTTCGTCCTGGGTCTTGCAGAAATGGTCTGCACCCCCGGAAATCTGCGTGTGCACTCGAGCCCCCCCCAGGTCCTCGGCGGAGATGACCTCTCCCGTAGCCGCCTTCACCAGCGGAGGGCCTCCCAGGAAGGAATAGGACATCCTGTCGATCATGACCGACTGGCAGGCCATGAACACGATGTAGGCTCCCCCCGCCGTGTTTCCACCCGTGCTGAGGGTGATCTGCTTCAGCCCCCTGGCGGACATGCGCGCCATGTTGTAGAACATGGACCCGAAATGCTGATCGTCCGGAAAAACATCCGCCTGCATGGGAAGGTAGGCTCCTCCCGAATCGGCGATATAGACACAGTTCAATCCGCACTGTTCCGCGATCGCCTGCGCCCTCATGTGCTTTTTCAAGGTAATGGGAAAATAGGTGCCCGCCTTCACTCGACTGTCGTTGGCAATGACCATCGTCCAGTTGCCGTGGATCTTTCCCAGACCTGTCACCAGCCCCGCGCAGGGCACGTCCTCGACCTCGGGATAATTCATCCCGAACCCCGCAAGGCGGCTCAATTCATAGAATTCCGTGCCGGCATCCACAAGCCGCTCGATGAGGTCCCGAACACACCTCTTCCCCTGCCTTCCCAACCGTTCGAGGGCATCCCCTCCTCCGGGCCACACCGCGTGGAAGACGCGCTCATCCAGCTTCTTTTCCTCGTTCTCCCAGAAAATCCGGTTTTCCGCTTTCGTGTCCGCCATATGAGGCCCTCGTTCCTGTCGACGCGACTGCAGGGCAGCGCCGATTTATCTGCCTTTGTACACGGGTTTCCTCTTTTCCCTGAAGGCGGCGAGGCCTTCGAGACGGTCTTCTGTCGGAATCACGACCCGGTAGGCGTTGGATTCGATTGCCAAGCCCGTGTGCAGGTCCGTTTCCATGCCATGGTTGATGGCATACTTCGCCTGCTGAACGGCGATGGGCCCGGCTTCGCAGATCATGGCCGCCATGGCCCGGCACTCCCCGATCAGGTCTCCAGGTGCACACACCTTGTTGACCAGGCCGATCTCCAGGGCTTCATCGGCTCCAACCCTGCGGCCCGTAAAGATGAGTTCCTTCGCTTTGCCCCGGCCGATAAGCCGCGGCAGCCTCTGGGTGCCTCCCGCCCCCGGAATGATGGCCAGGCGTGTTTCCGTAAGCCCCATGGATGCGGTGTTCGAAGCCAGGCGCAGGTCACAGGCCAGGGCCAGTTCCGTGCCGCCACCGAGAGCGGTTCCATTTACAGCTGCAATAACGGGTTTTTCCATGAACTCGATGGATGTAAACAGGTTGCGTATGGTGTGGATGAATTCCTTCACCATGCGTTCGCTGTAGGAAGCCCGCTCCTTAAGGTCGGCTCCCGCACAGAAAGCCCGGTCTCCCGCTCCTGTGATGATCACCACGCGCACTTCCGGGTCGAAACGCACTGCATCGAGACGGGCTTCGAGAGCACGGAGCATGGCGAAGTTGAAGGAGTTCATCACCTGGGGGCGGTTGAGCGTAAGAAGGACCATCCGGTCCGACCGTTCTTCCAGAACCAGCTCAGCTTCCATTCCCCCTCCTTGTGCGTCTTTAAGTTCCATCACGATCCTTCCCCGGGGACATCCCCCCGCGTCCAGCGGCAGTGGCAATCCCCGGGGGAGGTATTTCCTGCCCCTGAGGTTCTATCTCAAGGCCTTCCTGGCAAATTCCTCGCGGGTGAGTTCCCTTGCGATGATCATCCGCCGGATCTCGCTCGTCCCCGCCCCGATCTCATAAAGCTTCGCATCCCGCCAGAGCTTCTGGACGGGGAATTCCAGGCAATACCCATACCCGCCGTGGATCTGCACACCCTGGTCGCATACCCAGGTCGCCGTTTCAGCGGCGAACAGGATCGCAGACGCAGCCAAAAGGGTCAGCTCCGTACCCTTGCCTCCCCGCCGGGCGTTCTGAGCGGCAACGGCCGCTCTGTAAACCAGCAGCCTGGCAGCCTGCGTGCGCGAATACATGTCCGCAAGCTTCTGCTGCACCATCTGGAAACCGGCAATGGGCCGTCCGAACTGCTCTCTTTCCACGGCGTACCGGATCGAGTAGTCGAGGGCCTGTTGAGCCATCCCGAGTGAACCGCCGGCAAGAACGATGCGTTCGATGTCGAGTCCGCTCGTCACCACGTTCACCCCCATGTTCTCCCCGCCCACCAGGTTCTCAGCCGGAACCTCGCAGTCTTCAAACACAAGCTCCCCCGTCGGCGATCCACGCATACCGCACTTCTTGAGCTTCCTCGAAACGGAAAACCCCGGGAAATCCTTCTCCACGATAAAGGCACTGATCCCCTTGGCCCCCATGTCAGGGCTGGTCTTGGCATATACCAGCAGCACGTCCGCAATGGGACCGTTCGTGATGAACATCTTCGTGCCGTTCAGAATATACCTGTCGCCCTTCCTGACCGCACGAGTCCGCAAACTCATAGCGTCCGATCCGGCGTTGGGTTCCGTGAGCGCCAGGGCCCCCACCTTCTCCCCGGCCACCAGGGGAGGCAGGTACTTCCGCTTCAGTTCAGAGCCCGCATTCTTATGAATATTGTTGGCACAAAGGTTGGAATGCGCCCCGTAGGACATGGCCAGCGCGGGACAAATGCGGCTCATTTCCTCGACCGCCAGGGTTTGCATGAGCACGTCGCCCCCCAAGCCGCCGTATTCCTCGTCGATAGTGATACCCAAAATTCCCAGTTCCGCACATTTCTTGAAAAAATCGGGAGGAAACCAGTCTTCGTCGTCTATCTTTTCCTGGATCGGGCCGAGTTCGTTCACGGCCCACTTGTAAACGGTTTCCTTGATCATGCGTTGTTCATCGGTCAGTTGAAAATCCATCCAATTCCTCCCTTCCAGGCTGCGCGTTGATTTGTGTCACAGCGGATTCCAGGCATCGACCCGCGGCACCGATTCAGGGACCTGCAGACGATCCCGGCGTGGAATCGAGCCGAGACGAGATTTGTTATTATCAAAAATTGTGAACAAATGGAAAACCAAAATTGGGAAATCGTGCATAAACGGCGGACGGAGACTATGCCGCAAAGTCGTTCCCCGTGTTCATCCTTTCCTTTACAGCGGAATCGAGCATGTTCGGCAGGCCTCCCCGGTCTTCCGGGCTGAATCCGAACACCTCCCGCCAAATATCCCTTCCCTCCATGCACAGATACACGCAAAGGTCCGGGTCCACCCGCCGGATGCGTTCGAGCATGAAGGAGTACAGTTCGATTCGAATATCTCTGAAGTAGCGCATCTTGTCGTCGAGCCCCCGGATGAATTCTCCGTGGATGTAGCGGCTCCGCGGGTGTTTCCCGCGGATCAGCGGCTTGAGGTCGGGCATGAATCGGAAGGCTCCGAGGCTGATCCAGACCACGCGAGACGGATCGACGGCATCGAAGAGCCTGTCCAGGATCTCTCCGTAGCCTTTCCTCCATCCTTCGTGTTCGATCATGGGATCGAAATGGAAGGCCAGGGGATACCCCCAGGACGCACAGCGGGCAGCCGCATGGAACCTTTCGTCGAGACTCGCCGCCCTGGGTTCCTCCCGCTTTGCAATCAGGCCCGCGTTCAGTGACCAGGAGGCGATGGTGTGCCCGCGGTGATCCAGGTTACGCAGGTTTTCGATAAAGTTTGTCTTGGTTTTGAGTTCGAGTACGGCGTTGTTTCGTTGAGCGAAAAGCGGCACCAGCCTGGTGGTCCATTCGGTCCAGGGATCGAGCAGCAGGGAGTCGGTGAATTCGCCGGTGCCGATGCGGTGGAGTCTTTCGGTGTGGGAATCGAGTTCGCTTTCGAGTTCCGCGATGAGTTCACGTGTGTTTCCGAAGAGCCTGAGGTTGGGCAGGTTGAGATAAGCCTGTAGAACACAGTAGCTGCAGGCCAGGTTGCACTGGACTCCGAAATGCAGGATCCGGTATCCGCAGCAGGAGTAATGGCGTGTTCCGGGACATGACTTGAGAAAGCGGCCCTTGAAGTGAACCACTTCCACGACATCCGGGTCGGGCTCGACGGCTTCCGAAATCCTGTCTGCAACTTCCAGTTTCGCATGGGGCAGGTTCTTGCGGAGAGTGGACACCAGGTCACTGTCCAGAACGGCTTCTTCGACTCGGATCTTCCCGGGAGGCTTGACGATCATGACGGCTGTGAAGACTTCTCCTTTCACTTGCGGAAGGTAAGGCTGTTGCCGGGGGTGCCCGTCTCATCCATGGATTCCTGCTGAGTTGAACTCATGAGCTTTGCCATGGCAGGAGACCCGGCTATCCTCCGGGTTTCGTCGAGAAGCGACTGCAGTTCGGGGATGCCGCAGAAGTGGAGGTTCAACTGCCAGTGGTCTCCTTCGAAGGAAGGAGGGGGAACGATCTGTACACCCCCGGGCAGACGGACTCGGCGGACTTCATTGGCGAAGCGTTCTTCTCTCGCCCGCAGTCTCGGAAAGCGCAGACGCGTGAGAAGGGATCGCAGGGTCTGAGTCTTTTGCCGATGATTGAGATGCGGATCATCGAGCACCGCGTTGAAATCCCGGCGGCCGAGAACATCTCCGACGGACGCATCGTCTCGCAGCGCGATCTGTATGATCCCTTCGAGTATCTCGACCTGGATGCTCGCACTGCAGCGTAGATCTTTCAGAATACCCAGCCCCTTTTCCCCTGCAGCGTCTTCCCATTCCGCCAGGAGCAGGGCAGCACGGTCGCAGATCTTCCCCGAGACCGCGGCTTCAAGGAAAGCGTCGCCCCGGGCCGCAAGACAAAGCCACCGGTCGACAACCTCCCGGCGGGCAGGAATCTGCAGCACAGGCAGATACTTTTCGCACAGATGCTCGAATGAGACCGTTTCCCAAAGCAAGGAAACGATCCTGGCTTTTTCGGCAGGGTTTAGCGGCCCTTCGAAAAGCTTCGTTTCGATTCTTGTGAGCAGCAGGTCACCGCGCGCAGCAGTGGAGTCAAAGACACGGCATTCGACGCTGGCAACGCCCTTCTCCCGCGCGTGGGAAAGCCTCTTGAATCCGTCCACCGGGATGTATCCACCGGCACCGTTATCGAGAACCCAGGGAGGAACCAGGATGCCGAACCGATCCAGGGAATCTGCGAGACGGCTGTCGGGAGTGCAGCTCCTGATTTCGAAAGATCTTTCCTGCCAGTCGAGATTTTCGAGCCTGACAGGGATGAACAAGGCATTCATGTCAACAGGCCGGCCCCTTTCCCAGGAGGCGTTCGAGGGCTTCGAGGTAGCGGCTTCGAGTATCGGCTACCACCTGAGGAGGAAGATGGGGAGGCGGATCGGAAACTTTCCAGCCGCTGGCCAGCAGGTAGTCGCGCAGGTACTGCTTGTCGAAGCTTTCGGGGCTCGTTCCCGTCCTGTAGCGATCCGCCGGCCAGAAGCGGCTCGAATCGGGAGTCAGCACTTCATCCACGAGGATCAGCCGCCCTTCGTGAATTCCAAATTCAAACTTGGTATCGGCAAGAATGATGCCTCGTTCGAGAGCGTACGCCGCCGCTTTTTCATACAGCCTGATGCTGATATCCTTCACGCGATGAGCGAGATCCTCGCCGATGATCTCGATCATCCGGGCAAAGGAGATATTTTCGTCATGATCACCTATTTCGGCCTTGGTAGAGGGCGTAAAGAGGGTTTCCGGAAGCCTGCCGGCCTCCTCGAGGTGGGGAGGAAGGGGGATTCCACACACGCAGCCCGTCTGCTTGTAGTCCTTCCATCCCGAACCGACCAGGTAGCCCCGCACGATGCATTCCACGGGAAGCACACGGGCCTTCTTCACCCACATGCTTCTTCCCGCCAGGGCCTCCTCGTGACGCCTGCACACCTCGGGGAATTCCGATACCCTGGTGCTGATGAGATGATTGTCGACAATGTCGCCGAGGAAGTTGAGCCAGAATTCGCTGAGCTGAGTCAAAATCCTCCCCTTGTCGGGTATGGGATCGGGCATGATCACGTCGAAGGCGGAGATGCGGTCCGAGGCAACGATAAGCAGCGTATCTCCAAGGTCGTAAATATCTCTCACCTTCCCGCGCGTCAGGAGCTGCAGCCCGGGGCAATGAGTTTCATAAACCGTTTTGCTGGACATCTGATTCTCCCGTTTACTGGATTCTTCCGTTCGAACGGAACCACAGGGTTTTCCGGGCTCCGGGACGGCGCCCGGCGGTCGATCCGGGGGGGGGCGCCCGAGGCGGCTTCAGAAGACACCATTGTCTTGCCGGAGCACCCAGAACCCGGTTGACCCCCGAGTTGCCATTTGTTATCCTGCTTCAAAGTGGATATCAAGTATTTCTCAAGAGATGTCAAAATAAAAGAAAAGTTGAAAACAGGTGGTCACCCATGAAAAACCCGGCGGAACCTTCCGTTAAGCCATTGAAGGGCCTCGGCACCCTTTTCGACGATGCCGAGCGCAAGGAACTCTTCAAGAAGTACCTGTATTTCCTCGGTTGGGTCGAGATACTCATCTTCGTGATCTGTTGGCTTTACCAGTTGGGAGACGGCGGTCATGACCGTTTCGGGCCTGTGGAAACGACCTTCCCATGGAAGACCTACTTCCTTGTTGCCTTTTTGACCCCCGTTGCCATTACGTTTCTCGTGGGAATGGTCATCGTGGGCTTCAACAAGTACTTCGGAGATACCGAGGCGGGGACGGCGTCCTCCGTGCAGGACGGCGACGCACCCGCGGAGGGCAAGGCGGACCGAATCCATAAGATCAACAGGATGGTCAACCTGCTGCAGCGGCTCCCTTACCTGGCCCTCCTGTTGCTTCTCGCAATAGCCGTCGCGTTCTTCTATAAGATCGACGTCATCCTTGGCTTCATCGGCACGGTGGGCGAACAGTCTGTCAGGATTTTGCTTCTGTCCGCCGCAGTGGTCCTCGCACTGGCCTCCGTCTTCGCTCTCATCCTTATCGTGCTCAACTACCAGCTGCGCAAGAGGTCCATGGAATACCAGTATAAGAGTGAGGTCGCCGAACGCTTCGGCCTCATCATCCTCGAAGACAACACGGTCCTGAACAGCGAAGGGAAGCTGCTGATCAACGGCAGGAAGAAGAAGGACGCCATTGCGCTGCTCCCCGCAAAGACTTCAGAATCTCCCGGAACGGAGACTTCCGGCCGCCCCATCCCCCGGCCCGTTGACCTGGAAACAACCTGAATCTCCGCGGCGGGATTCATTTCCGGTCCGCCGGAAACACTCAATCTCCATGAAGTAAAGACAGGAAAGGAGTGGACGCGGAAGAAACAGGGGATCGAGGAGGCGGACACTCGATGCCGTATCCCTCATTGTCGTTGCCCATGGAAGACTTCCACCCCTTTCAGCAGCATGTGCTCGATTTCATTCGAAGCCGGAAGCTTGTCGTACCGGGCGAGCCCATCTTCGCGGCCGTGTCCGGAGGCCCTGATTCCGTAGCTCTGCTCGATGTTCTCCGTTGCCTCTCACCCGTTCTCGGCATCAGCCGGCTCACCGTTCTTCACTTCAATCATCGGCTTCGAGGAACCGCCTCCGACGAAGACGAAGCCTTCGTGAGATCGCTTGCGCAACGATCCAACCTTGACTTCATCCGGGGAGAATCAGACGTGGAAGCCTGTTCGAAAGATCACGGCCTCTCTCTCGAAATGGCCGCCCGCGCCTGCCGTCATCGGTTCTTCCGGCAGGCGGCAGCGGACGCCGGCGGGGCGAAAATTGCGGTTGGACATACTGGTGACGACCAGGCCGAGGAGATCCTGCTCAGACTCATGAGGGGAACCGGACCGTCTGGCCTTCAGGGAATGCGGGCCAAAACCCGGGAAGGAATCATCCGCCCCCTGCTTTCGACCACCCGCCGGGACGTCCTCGCTTATCTTCAACACCACGTGCTGCACTTTCGTGAAGACCTCTCCAACCAGGAACCATTCTGCCAGAGGAACATCCTGCGGTTGAAGGTCCTGCCTCTTCTCGAAAAGACATTTCATGCCGGAATAGCTAACACCCTGATGAGGCACGGCCGACTCGTCCGGGACGAAGAGTCCTTCTGGAACGAATACATTGAAAGTCTCTGGCCTGCGGTGTGCCGGGAGGAGACTCCTTTTCGGGTCGTTCTCCGGATTGGAGCAGATCCGCCGCACATCGCTCTCCTGCGGCGCCTGATCAGAACCGCCGTCGAAAGACTCAATGGAACCCTCTCCGGCATCTATGCCGTGCACATCGAGTCGGTTGTCCGGCTCATCGAATCGGGAAGGCCCGGCAGATCCCTACACCTGCCGGGGAAAGTCAAAGCGGCCATCGAACCTGAAGGCCTTGTTTTCGCCCGAAGACAACCGGGGTCCGACCGGGAAGATTTCGTTCCCGCTTCATTTTTGACTGTGGAACAACCCGGGCTGTACCCTCTGCTGGATGGTCTGCTCGAATTGACCCTCCGGCACATGTCCGAATGGAACGGTGAACAATTGTATCGAACGAGATCGCCCCTGGAAGCCCACCTGGACGCAGACAACGTCAGGTGGCCCTTGACCGTGCGATCCTGGCAGCCCGGAGACCGCTTCCGCCCTCTCGGAATGGGCGGAAGCAAGAAGCTCCAGGATTACTTTACCGACGCCAGGGTGCCAAAGAACGAGAGAAAACGGGTTATCCTGTTGTGCGACGAAGAGAAGATCTGCTGGATCATCGGACACCGGCTCGACGATCGGGTCAAGATCGACAGGGGGACAAGGAACCTGCTCCATGTTTGCCTGCGGAAAGACTCGACCGGACAGTAACGGCAGCGGACGATGTGGTTCGGATGGTTCGCGCCACCAGAAATCAATGCAGGAAGACGACACGAATTCAGGGAGAGGGGGGAGCAGAGCATGAAGCCTACAGCGGAACTGATGGCGGAACATGACGGCATACTGCTCATGTTGAAGGTCCTTGCCGCGATCAAGCGTGGAATGGAAGCCGGGGAGGCCGCACCGATGGATCACATCCGGCAGGTGCTCGAATTCTTGCAGGTGTTTGTAGACGCGTGCCATCACGGGAAGGAAGAAGAGGCTCTATTCCCAGCCATGGAAAAGGAAGGAATTCGGCGCGAGGGTGGTCCCATCGGGGTGATACTTGGGGAACACGAAGCAGGCCGAGGCTTCGTGAAGAAGATGGTGGAATCTCTTTCAGGGCTGGAACCTGCAAAGGATGAAGCGAAGACGACTTTCAGCGTATCCGCGGAAAGCTACATCGGTCTCCTCAGGCAGCACATCGACAAGGAAAACAACGTTCTTTTCCCCATGGCGGACAGATTCCTTTCAACAGAGGTTCAAAAAAGAGTCTCCTCCGACTTCGAACGGATAGAAAGGGAAAAGATCGGTGAGGGCAGGCACGAGGCGTTTCATAAGATGATGGATCAGCTTGCGGAGGCCTATTCGGTATGACCGGCGGTGTAACGCGGTGAAAAAATGGAACCTGGGGGAGGTCCGCCCCCTCGTCGCCCGGATCCCCGACATCCCGTAGCCGGCGAAAAGAGCGGACTTCATCGGTTTTTTTACTGCGGCAGCGGATCGGAACGGCGGGACCTGGCCCGTTTTCCCCTGGAGTTCTGAAACTCTTCCTTGGACAGATAGCCATCGCCGTCGGCATCGGCCCTTGCGAAAGCCTTCTCCGCCCGTGCCTGGGCCGCAGATACAAATTCGGACCGGCTGATTCTGCCGTCCCGGTCGGTATCCATGGCGTTGAAACGGGCTTCGGATCTTATTCCACCGGCTGAAGGCTGTTGAGCCGCCGCAGGTTCCGATCCGGCAATGAACGCCAGAGCCGCCGACAACACCAGGATTTTCTTCAGATGCATCATCTCTCGTTCCTCCATCACGGGTAAAGGACTTCTTCCATGCCAGCCATTTCCTGCAGGTACAGGATGATTGTATCATGGAAAGATACGCGTGGAGTCCCCGCCGGTAAAAACGATCGCAGCGTGTTCCTCGAAGGCAAACGGTCTTACTCGATCATCACGGGCAGCCCTTCCAGCGAAGGACGCAGAGAAGAAAAGAGCCGTTCGAGCATCTCCGGGAGTTCCTCCCTCAGGCAGATGATGACTTCTCCGGTCTTTCTCACCTTGACTTCCACCTGGCCGTTCTTCTGCAGCCTCCGGCTCACCACCACTCGAATGGGGATCCCGAGCAGGTCGGCATCCTTGAGTTTCACACCCGGCGATTCGTCTCTGTCGTCGAACAGGACTTCCCAGGTACCGCAAAGGGCCGCATAGATCTCCTCCGCCGCTTCGACGACTTCTTGCTGTTTCCCCAGGGAGGTCAGCACCACGTGGAAGGGAGCTATACCCGGGGGGAAGATCATTCCGCTTTCGTCGTGCCACTGTTCCACAACAGAGGCCATGAGACGTTCGACGCCGATTCCGTAGCAGCCCATCACCACGCGCTTCTGTTCCCCGGCGGTATCGAGAAAGGTGGCATCCATGCTTTCCGCAGCGGTGTATTTGGTGCCCAGCTTGAAGGTGTGTCCGAGTTCTATGCCGCGGCGAATCTTGAGTGTTCCGCCCTGGCACTGGGCACAGCGGTCCCCTTCCCTCACCTCCGCAATATCCGTGTGTTCCGTTACGGAAAAATCCCTTCCGCACTTCACATTTCTCAAGTGAACATCGGGTTCGTTCCCACCTGCGACAAACATGTCTCCGGCATTGACCGATGTGTCCACAATGATGCGCACATCTGCAAGCCCGACGGGTGAGAGAAATCCCGCGTGAAGCCCCTTCTTTTCGAGTGCGGCGTCGGATGCCATATCCAGGTGGATCGCCTTGAGGTGATTGACGAGTTTTGTCTGCGAGATGTTGAAGTCTCCCCGGATCACTGCCAATACCAGCTCACCGTCCGCCTCGTATGCCACGGTTTTCAGGAAACGGTCTTCGCCCGCGTGGAAGAATTGCATAAGTTCGGTGATGGTCTTGATTCCCGGTGTGGAGACCTTCTCCATGGGCGGATCGGGGTTGGCCTGCGGTGGAGAGGCGGGTTTGAGTCCGATGGCCTTTTCGGTGTTGGCGCGGTAATCACAGTGTGAACAGACGACAAAGTGGTCTTCTCCGTGAGGAGAATCGAGCATGAACTCGTGGGATCCCGTTCCTCCCATGATGCCGGAGTCGGCCTCGATGGGAACGGCCCTGAGGCCGCATCGGGCGAAGATCCTGAGATATGCATTAAAGATCCTGGGATAATACGCATCGAGGTCATCGAAACTCGTATGAAAGCTGTAGGCATCCTTCATGAAGAATTCGCGCACCCTCAGCAGCCCTGCCCTGGGCCTGGCTTCGTCTCTTATCTTCGTCTGGATCTGGTAGAGCATGACGGGCAGGTCGCGATAAGAGCGCAGAAACTGCCTGGCGATATCCGTGATGACTTCCTCGTGAGTCATAGCCAGGACGAATTCTCTGTCCTTTCTGTCCTTCAGGCGGAAGAGTTCCGGGCCGATATCATAGTAGCGCCCGCTCCTTTTCCAGAGTTCGGCAGGGTTGAGCACGGGCATGGTGACTTCGAGGCCTCCGATGGCATCGAGTTCCTCCCGGATGACGGTTTTGATCTTTTCCGCCACGCGATGGCCGAGGGGGAGAAGCGAGTAGACTCCAGCCGCCACGGGGTGGATGTAGGATCCGCGAAGCAGGAGCACATGAGAAGGTGTTTCCGCTTCTTTGGGTACTTCAAACAGGGTGTGAATGAAATGCTGAGTGTAACGCATGCCTGCATGCCTTTCCGTATTCAAGCCCGGTGCGGATTCAAACGCGTCCGGGGTCTCAGAAATCTGTGCAAGGATAATCTTTTGGATATTAACACTACTTA
>JABUEY010000175.1 GCA_013314815.1 Syntrophobacteraceae bacterium | reverse complement strand
TCGAACAGTCATGCCCGTGCACACAGCGGTTCCCATCGACGGCGTGAGGATTGTAAACACTTACCCGCACGATTCCGGGGCATTCACCCAGGGGCTCGTGTACTCGGGTGGATATCTCTACGAAAGCACCGGCCTGAAAGGAAAATCCAGGCTTCGCAAGGTCGAACTCGAAACAGGCAGGATCGTCAGGGAACTGAATCTGCCCGAGAATGTCTTCGGGGAGGGATTGACCGAGTGGAAGGGCAGGCTGATCCAGCTGACCTGGAGGTCGAGGCTGGGGTTTGTCTTTGACATGAAGACATTCGAGAAGGAGAAGGAGTTCACCTACACGACGGAGGGGTGGGGGATCACACGCGACGAGACATCGCTGATCATGAGTGACGGCAGTTCGACGCTGCGGTTCCTGGATCCCGACACTTTCAGCGAGATTCGGACTGTCCGGGTGCGGAAGGCGGACATTCTTATCCATCGTCTGAACGAACTGGAATACGTAAAGGGGGAAATCCTTGCCAACGTGTGGGGCCTCGACCACATCGTTCGAATAAACCCCGATACGGGCGATGTAATGGGATGGATCGATGCCGGCCAGCTGCGTGAAAGGTTGAAGTCTGTCCGCAAACCGGAAGTCCTGAACGGCATCGCTTATGATGCCGAAAAGGACAGGCTCTTCGTCACAGGCAAGTACTGGCCCAACATCTTCGAAATCAGGATCGTACCGAAGAACTGAACCCGACGAACTTCGATGGGTTCACCCGGCAAACGGGTACCTCCGGTGCTTTTCGCCCAACCTACGTTCTTCACGCACGAGGCGCTTTTCACGCAAAGGATCGACGGCATCAACCACTTCATTCGGTATAACAGCGTCATTGGGTATAACAGCGTCATATCCGTGATGATCACAACGTCCTTCCCGCTGAAACACCCACCGTCTTTCCCGCCAATCCCACCCACCGTCATTCCCGCGAAGGAGAATCCAGTCACCAGCCTGCCAGGCGCGGATCTCGCCACGAAGGTCACTCCACCCGGTATTGTCATGGTCTGTTTGTCTTGTCTTTCAGGCCCTTTCCCATTGCTTGAGACTGTTTCGCCAAGCACGGTTACTTTTCCTGGATTCCCGCGGGAATGACGATGTGGAGGCGATGTCCTTGTTGCGGGACTGACGTCGTTGTGGGACTGACGTTGTTGCGCGAATGACGTTGTTGTGGGTGTATTCCACCTTTGTGCGACAGCTGTCCGGGTGCGCTTATGCCGGAAGAATTCTTCGATGATGGCCCTCCATTGGAATGCGAGCGTTTGTGCCACGGGCGGGCTGCCGAAAGATCCTCTCGATCCGTTGCCGGAAGTGCAGGCTGGACCGCGGAATTCACCATACTGCCGTGATTTGCGCGCTTGCGGATATCGACAGGTGCGACGCGTTGTTGAAGAAGCGAGGAGCCGAAGGCCTTTTCAGCGGCCTGCTACGGTTCTTTCGCGAGAAACCGCTTCAGTTCGTCCAGCACGTCACAGAAGTATTGTGCGTCGAGTCGAATTCCGACTGCGGCTATAAGCGAGTGGCGTCGGAAAGGATCGACTTCGAAATGCCAGGGCCGTACAGGCAGCTTCCTGCCGGTCTTGCCGAGAAAAGATTCAAATCTTTTCACCATGGCCGTCAGGTGGTCGTATTCCTTCTGGCCGTAAACGCCCCCGTCGAACTCTCCGAAAGAGCATCTTCCGAAGGCCAGAAAGAGGTCGTCCTCGTGTTCCGAGCCCGTGAACTCCCGAGTCACCCTCAGTTCGGGAAAAGGGGCAAAATAGGGATCCAGCTGATAGAGTTCGATGAATCCGGCAGGCGGGATGGACCCTGACAGGTCCATGGGGCATCCGTGGCGGCATTGTTCGAGGAAGGTCCTGAGGTACCGGCAGACGAGGTCGAAGTCGGAATGGGGAATGGACAGGCCGATGCTGATGATGCGGGCGTGACCCTGCCCGAGGGGAGGTTCGCCCTGGATGACGCGCACTCGCCTGTGAAGATCCGGGTTGACCTGCTCGAGATAGGTCATGAACTGCCGCGCGAATACCTCCTTTTCGGCGTAATTGAGAGTATCGGGTCCCATCTGGATCTTGTCCGGATCCTGAGTGTATTCGAAATTGCTGGCCAGGATCAGGTGGTAGTAATTCGAGACCTTCATCACGTGGAACCCTTCGTCCTTGAAGTCCCTGACCAGGCTCATGGTGCGGTTCTTGAGGAAGATATCCCGGATGACGTCGTTTTCCGTTTCGCCTCGTTCGCGGGCCTTCAGGACCATGAGTTCGTGCAGCCAGTGGGTTCTCCAGGTGGTGCAGAGCATCAGGGTGCGCAGGATTTTCAGGACCTCGGCTTCCAGCCGATGAGACCTGTAGCGCAAGGGAGGCCCGAAGTCGAAGTCTTCCACCCGCACGTCTTTGAGCCGCAGCACGCGCTCCCTGTCTCGAACCGGCACGTACGAGAGATATGTCTCGAAGGCGCTCGACAGAGCATCCGCTGATGCCCCGTTCCTGTCCCGGATTTTCTTCTCGAGGTTCTGATATTTTTCGAGTTCGAGTTCCCATTCATAGTGAAGGTCGAGCAGCCTGTCATAGTCATAATCCCCATAGCCCGCCGCATCGAATTGTTCGCGCAGGTATTCCCAATCCACGTAAAGTTTCTTGCGCCCTCTGCGGTCTTCCAGGAAATCCGAAGCAGATGTAAATCCAAGAATTCCACGCTCCCCGTCCACGAAGACCCGTTTGCCCATGTATCGGCTCACCAGGCTTTCCGGGTTGAGAACGATCTGCTCTTCGTGGACAAGGATAAGATGCTCTCCCTGAGCGTCCACGACATTGATGAGATAGGGTTTGCTGTAGGCTGTGGCCGAAACGGCTTCATGGCCGGTCGTATTTCCGTCGAACCGGATGATGCCCCTCACCTTCGGGTGATTGACGGCCACGTCGCTCTCGCCGTAAGGGCGTCTGCGCAGGAGGATAACCTCCTGGCCCTCGTTGGCCAGTTCGAGTGCGGCTTCGGTGCCGAAAACCAGTATGCCGCTGTCGGCACTGTCCGTGATGGGCTCCCCCCTGCCCAGGACGATGTAGTCGCTGAAGTCTTCGCGAAGAACCTTCTCGGGCTGTTCGAGCGCCTTGTTGATGATCATGGAAGCCAGCTGGATGTTGGTCTTTCCTTCGTCCACGAAATCCCACATCGCGCGCACCATGGCATTGGACGTCATGCGCATGGGCCGCCGTTGAAGGAGGAACAGCCTGCCGCTCTCGACCGTGAATTCCACATCGACGGGGCAGCGCGCTCGATTCTCGAACATCTCCCTTACCGTCATCAAGCTCTCGTAGATATCCGGGAATTGCTCCTTCAAGTCTCCTGCCTGGTGAAGCTGCTTGCGCAGCTTGCCCGATACGATCTTGTCGCATTGCACCTTGGGTGCCCATTCAATGATCGGCGTATTCGCTCCCGTGCGCTGATCCCGTGTGAAGAGGACTCCGCTGAGACATCCGGCATCGTCCCGGTTTCCGAACACCATTTCCTGAATCACCACGGCGGTGCCCATGTCTTCGGGTATGCCACCCTCGGCGGACAGGCGGCTCCTGCGCGCCTCCACCGCCGTTGGAGACATCCACGATGCCAGGACACCTTCCACGGCGTTCTGCAGCTGCAGATCCAGCCTGGTTTCAAACCGGGATGGGAATCGAGGGTGAGGTGTGTTCTGAAGAATTTCCTTGAAAGAACGGATAAGAGACCGGAGCAGGGGCACGGGGAGCGTGCCTTCGTCGCCGGCCCGGCATCTCCTGATGACCTCGTAGAACCGCTCATACGGGATGTCCAGCACCACCTCTCCGTACATGCGGATGGCGGTGAGGTACGTCGTGAGCACGAAGCTCTCGTCCTCGCCGGCATGGATGAGCGCGGAAACCACCTCGTCGTTCAAGCCGACGTTGAGTATGGTGCCCAGGGCTCCCGGCAGCGACACGGGCGCGCCCCCTCGAACCGCAACAATCAGTGGAAGCCGGCCGGTGGCATCCCCGAAGCAGCGCCCCGTGCGAAGTTCGAGGGAGGTCAGTTCCGAGCGGACCAGGGCGAGGAGGTCATCCGTGATCCGCCCGCCGGCCTTGTGATACAGCCTCCAGAAACCCGTCGTCAGAATGAACCCGTCGGGGACCGAAACGGTGTCCTTCGCTTCAGGAAAGACCTCCCGGATGTGCCGGAAGTCTTCGACGAGCTTGGCCCCCTTGGCACCGAGAGACTCGATGTTGGTGGGGTCTGCATTCTCGAAGGAAACAATCAGTGGTTCATGCGGCGCCATGGAGTCTCCTCCTCGGTTTGGGCAGTCAGTAAGAGAAAAGAAGACTTTCCCGTTCAATGTCGGCTCTGCCTTGTGAATCACACCAGGAGCGGGACGAGTGTGTCTCCTGTCTGCCATTCAATAATCGGACTTCGACGCGCTGAATCCGAAGCGGTGCAGGCGAACACAGAGAAGGTGGATCCGTTCAGATGATGTTTCGGGTGATTGATTAACAATAATCAGGATCCCCGAGGGTTTCAACCGGCCAGGGTGCGTGGCGGAGCCTGAAAAGGAAAACGGTGGTCTCGGCCCGCCCCGTCGAGTCCTTCCCGCCGCCGGCCGGGGATGTCTGCACTTTACGGGCACGAAACCACATCATGAGCGGCTTCGGCGCGCAGTGAGCATCTTCTTCGCGCCGGCAACCGTGCCGTCGGAAGAACCATAATCAGCGTTTGTAGTCACGAACCCCGAAAATTTCATTACGGAACTACGGCAGCTTATGGGGCTGCTGTTAAAGCCGAAGTGCAGTGAACGGCTGGATCCTTTCCGCACTTCCCGTTGATCCATGTACTTCGGGATCGGCACAGGAAGCGAAATAATCGATGAGGCACTGCTTGTGCCGAGTTCTATGCAATTTCAAAATCGCCTTTATCTTTCCATTCATCGAACATGAACATTTTTGGTTCTGCAATTTGTCTGAGCTGTACAAAAGCGAAATCTTCCTGTATAGATGAAACAAGTAAGGCGATCCATCAGTAGTCCATGGCCGGTTTCCAATCCATTTTTAAATACTTCTTTTCAATCATTTATTGTTCGCGAATAATCTCTCCTTGGTATGGAGCAGGTCATGCCTTCAGCGCGTCTTACCAGCCGTAATGTCCTATTGGCGGTGTCGGGCAGGACTCCAGCCGTGATCACGGAAACGCTCTGGGCACTCGAACGGCGCCAGGGGATCTCGATAGACGAGATCCGGGCGATCACGACAACCGAGGGACGCCGCTGCATCGTCGAACAACTCCTCGGCCCCGGCGGAGCATTCACCGCCTACTGCGTCGACTACGGGATTCCTGCCGGCCGCATATCCTTTTCCGAAAGAAACATCTACGTGCTCACCCGCCCCGACGGCACGGAACTCGAAGACATCAGGACCAGCGAAGACAATGAAAGCGCGGCCGACCAGGTCTATCGGCTGATCCGCGAATGGACTGAACGGACCGGTGAAACCCTGTTCTGTTCCGCCGCAGGAGGCCGCAAGACCCTGGGCATCTACCTGGGCATGTCGCTCATGCTGTGCGGAAGGCCGGCGGACAGCCTGTCTCACGTACTGGTTTCCCAGGAGTTCGAATCAGGTGTGAAGGGATTCTATTATCCTCCGCCCGAGCCAAGGTTCTACGAACGAATCGCGGTTCACGGGTCGCAGGAAGGGACGTCGACGGTCTGTTCCGATGCGGCGGATGTGGAACTGGCGGACATCCCTTTTCCTCGCCTGAGGGAACTCATCGGAGGAGATTTTCCTGTGGAGAAGGGATTCACCGATGCAGTGTCCCACTCTCAGCTGCTCCTGAACTATCTGCAGGCGCCTCCTCCTCTTGTCGTCCGCCTCGATGCCGGATCGGCGGATTTTGGCCGCTTTTCCATCCACATGAGCAGGCAGGTCCTGGCCGTTTACTGCTTCCTGCTTTTCGAATCTGAAAGCTGCACGGGAGGCGTTTCCGTCGAGGATCTTTTCGAAAGGCGGTCGGTGATTGCGGAGCTGGAAAGATACATGGATCGGTTTCGCCAGGGCGAAAAGGAAAGTTATGCGTGGGAGAAGATGACCGATCTGGAAGACTTCAAGGCCAGGATCGGGCCCTGTATCAGCAAGGCCAACGCGGCAGTACGCAAAGCCCTGGGCAGGAACCGCCTGGCGGAACGGTACACTGTTTCCACGAGGTCCAGGCGAACGGTGGACGCCGGCGCCTTTCGCATCCTCATGTCCGACGGGAAACCCTGGCCGCGTCAGCGGTGATTTACCGGCAAACTTGCCGGAAAGTTTATTTTTTCCGTTTCCGGAGTCAATCCCTTTATACCGTATCAGGGTCCACCCCCACTCCCCTGCGGCCGCAGGTTCTCACAGGGTGAATCCGGAAACAAAAGGTTCATCCGGCAAACGTGTACTCGGACAGTTGTCGCACAAAGGTGGAATACACCCGCAACAACGGCATTTCCACAAAAGGCGCCGGATGCGTGAAAAGCACGGGAGTACTCGTTTGCCGGATGAAGTAGACAAAATGGAGGACATGAGCGGACATGTTCGAACATATCCGAATCGGAAAGTTTTTGCTTAGACTGAGAGCACTCGACGATCTTCATTTGCCCGCCTACAAGGGGTCGACTCTTCGAGGCGGATTCGGTGCGGCGCTCAAGCACGTGGCCTGTGCCCTCAAAAGACAGGATTGCGGCGGATGCCTGCTTCGCGACCGCTGCGTCTACCTGTATCTTTTA
>JABUEY010000174.1 GCA_013314815.1 Syntrophobacteraceae bacterium | reverse complement strand
AACTGATCGTCTCCTGCCGTATCGAAGGAAACAGGGCTACGTTCGGCATCCGGGACAACGGTCCCGGGATTCCCAAACAGCACCAGCACAGGATCTTTGAACGGTTCTACCGCGTCGAGAAGCACCGGAGCACGCACCCCGGAAGCACGGGCCTTGGTCTTGCCATCTGCAGGCACATCATTCGCAACCATGGCGGACGCATCTGGGTCGAAAGCCCCAATCCCGAGGAAGACAAGGGCTGCACATTTTTCTTCACCATGTTTCTGGCCCGCAAGGACGCCGAACAGGAAGCTGAACGAGTGACAGATGCCGTCGACATGGTGTAAGATTCGCTCCACCCGGTAATTCGGTATCCGACATGGATTTAGGACAGTCTTCAGGGCTTCAGGAACATGGCAGACGCAATCAAGATGGCTTCAAAGAATCTGAGATTTTTTTACGGCGACTACCAGGCGCTGCGGGACATATCCATCGAATTCCTTCAAAGCCGGGTGACTGCCCTCATCGGGCCTTCGGGTTGCGGCAAGAGCACATTCCTGCGATGTCTCAACCGAATGAACGATCTCATTCCCATAAGCCGGGTCGAAGGAGAAGTGATTCTCGATGATCAGAACATCTATGATTCGAGGGTTGATGTCGTCACTCTGCGGCGAAGAATCGGCATGGTTTTTCAGAAGCCGAACCCGTTCCCCAAGTCAATATTCGAAAACGTGGCCTACGGACTGCGGGTTAATGGTGTGAAAGACAGGACTCTTCTGGCTGAACGCGTGGAATACAGCCTCCACAGGGCTGCTTTGTGGGACGAGGTAAAGGACCGCCTGCACAGCTCCGCACTCGGACTGTCGGGAGGTCAGCAGCAGAGGCTTTGCATCGCACGAGCCCTGGCTGTGGAACCGGAAGTCCTGTTGATGGACGAACCGGCATCTGCCCTGGACCCCATAGCCACCCAGAAGATCGAAGAACTGATTCATAAGCTGAAAGAGAATTACACCATTGTGATCGTCACCCATAACATGCAGCAGGCAGCCAGGGTATCGGATTTTACCGCCTTCTTCTACATGGGGAAGCTCATCGAGATGGATGCGACCGAGACGCTGTTTACGCGACCCAAGTTTCGTCAGACCGAAGACTACATTACGGGCCGCTTCGGCTAGGAGAACAAGATGGAAAGCCGTTTTCACCAGGAACTGGAACAACTCAAGATGACCATCCTCCAGATGGCTGCTCTCACCGAGCGGGCCCTGGAGCAAGCCATAAAATCCTTGATGGAAAGGGATGTCGAACTGGCCAACCAGGTAATCGAGGGAGACAGTGAGATCAACCTGCTGGAAGTGGATGTTGACCGGCACTGCCTGAGACTGCTCGCCCTCGACCAGCCGATGGCACGGGACCTGCGGTTCATTATCGGCAGCATGAGAATCGCGGTGGACCTCGAGCGCGTTGCGGACCAGGCGGTCAATATCGCTCAGCGGGCCCAGTTTTTGAGCAACCGCCCGCCCCTGCCCACAGACCCCGCCATGGCGGAACTGGGAGACACCGCCCTCGATATGCTCAGGAGCGTCATCAATGCCTTCGTCACCGAAAACGTCAGCCAGGCGATGGATGTCTGCACCATGGATGATACCGCCGATGAACTGAATGTGAAGATCCTCAAGAGACTCATGGATTACATGGTCAATGAAGTGCCCGCCGTGGAAAGATCGGTTCAGACCATCATCGCTGCCCGGTGCCTCGAACGGGCCGCCGACCAGGCCACCAATATTGCGGAAAGCGTCATCTTCATTGTCAAGGGCGTCAACATCAAACACCATTGCCAGCAGTAGGACCAACCTGCCCACCGGCGACTCTTCTTTTCGGTTCATCCGGCAAACGAGTACTTACGGTGCCTTTCACGCATTCGCTTCTTTTTGAGCAAAGGATCGATGGCACAGAACCTCATTTCTGTAAAGATCAGAGCGTCATTCCTGTGAAGATCTCAACGGAACGACGTTTTTGCAGGTGTATTCCACCTTTGTGCGACGTCTGTCCGGGTATACATTTGTCGGAAGAACCTTGTTTTCAACAACCCGGAGCAGTCGACTCCTCCGTTATTGCCTGCTCTGCAGCCTGGCTCGATACACTATTGCGATAAGATTCATTCCGAATACCAAGGCAATGAGGACCAGGGCGGTTCCGTACTGCAGAGGTCTTGTGGCTTCGATGTGAGTCCCCGCCGTAGCCAGAACGTAGATGTGGTAAGGCAGTGCCATTACGGGGTCAAATACCGACCCCGGAAGATGGCGCGTGAAGAAGACCGCGGCCGTGAACATGATCGCGGCCGTCTCCCCGGCCGCGCGACTGATTCCCAGAATGCACCCCGTGAGCATCGCGGGAAACGCCGCCGGCAGCACCACTCTGTATATGGTCTGCCACTTTGTGGCTCCAAGAGCCAGAGACGCCTCGCGATACGTTGCAGGTACGGCCCGCAGAGCCTCCTCAGCCGTCCCGATAATCACGGGTAGAATGAGTGCACTCAGCGTCAGCGCACCTGAAAGAACGCTTACACCGAACCTGCACCACGTCACAAAAAAGGCCAGCCCAAAAAGACCGAAGACCACGGAAGGAACACCGGCCAGGTTGTTGATCCCCAGGCGTATCGCCCGCAGAACCGGCCCAGGCTTTGCGTACTCGTGCAAATAGACGGCTGAAGCCACTCCCCACGGGAAGGCGATCACCATCGCCCCGAAACTGAGCAGGACAGTCCCGACGATGCAGGGCAGGATTCCCCCCCTAGTCATCGAATCCATGGGAGCCTGCGAGAGGAACGTCCAGCTGATCGCCTGCCGGCCGTTGTAGAGTAGAAAGATCAGAACCACGAGAAGAGCAGCACCGTTGATCAGGGCGGCAAACCGGAATACTCCGAACATACCCGCCTGAAACATTCTCCTGCCGCGGATACGACGGCCGAGATCCAGGCGTATCCTTATATCCGCTTCCTTCCGCACTTCGGGATTTCCTTCAAGACCGGGCCTTCCGCTCCCAATTTCTTCCTGCACCTGAAAATCCGGAGACCTCATCACATCCGACCTCTCTCTATAGAGTCGCCGACCCCGCCTGCTTGTGTTTCCGCGAGATATAGTCCGCCACCAGGTTGAAGATCATCGTAGAGATGAAAAGCACCATGCCTATGGCGAACAGTGCATGGTAATGGTCACTCCGGAAGGGAGCTTCCGCCATTTCGGCGGCTATGCTTGCCGGCATGGGCCTTACGGGGTCGAAGATGGACGTGGGTATCAGGCCCGCTCCACCCGCCACCATCAGGACAACCATCGTCTCGCCTATGGCCCTCGACATCCCCAGAATGACCGCCGTGCTGATCCCTGAAAGAGAAGCCGGCACAACGACCCGGTAAAGAGTCTCCCAGTGCGTAGCCCCCAGGGCGAGCGAAGCCTCCTTTAATTCCACGGGAACACTGAAGATGGCATCCTCGGAAATGCTGCAGATAGTGGGAACGGACATGAACGCCAGCATGAGTGCCGCATTGAAGAGATTGAGACCCGTGGCGATATGGAATGTGTCCTGCAAGAAAGGAGCGACAATGACCATGCCGAAGAAGCCGATCACCACTGAAGGCAGGGCAGCAAGCAGTTCCACGACGGGCTTGGCGATGGCTCGAAAGCGCACGGAGGCGATTTCAGCCAGATAGAGAGCTGTCATGACTCCAAGCGGAATGGAAATGGCCGCAGACAACAACGTTACTGCGACAGACGCCGCCAGCAAAGGGAAAATGCCGAAATCGGGAGGTGACGATGCAGGATACCACCGGCGCCCGAAAATGAACCCGGGAACGCTCACTTTGCTGAAAATCGGTATGCCTTCCATGAAGAGGAAGAGTACGATCAGCGAGAGCACGAGAATGGATATCGATGCCGTGCCCAGGAACACGAACCGTATCGTCCGCTCTATCCTGTGAGGGGTTGGCTTCATCTTGCCTCACCGCATTTCCGACTCGCGCTTTCCAAGTGAATGGTCAGTTCCCCCGTTACGATTCCCGTTCTCTCCAGCCTCGAATCACCGGCCCCGACGCAAAGCATCCGAATCCGTCCAGGAAGACTCGAAAACCCGGAAGCGCAAATGCCGTCAGCGCGGCACTGCTAGAAGAGAGGAACGTATCCGGCCTCTCTGACGAATTTCTGGCCCTTGTGCGGGTTGAGCACATAGTTGATGAAATGGAGAATGTCTCCCTCGGGCCATCCGCGGGTAAACATGAATAAAGGTCGAGCGATGGGAAACTTTCCGCTCAGCGTGGTCTCCTCGTTTCCGGGAATCCCGTTCACCGTCAGCGCCTTGACACTGCTGTCCAGGTAGCCTATGCCGAGATACCCTATGGCATTCCGGTTCCTGGACACCGCCTGGGTGACCGCTCCGCTCGATGCCTGCAGCAGGGCTCCCGGGAACACCCTCTGCTTTCTCATGACCTTCTCATCCCACACCTCGTAGGTACCCGACGAAGTGTCACGTGAAATCACCACCACGGGTGCATCCGGACCGCCGACCGCTTTCCAGTTCTTCACCTCACCCATGTAGATCGCCTTCAGTTGATCGAGAGTCAGATCCGTTACCGTGTTCGCCGGATGAACGACGGGCACGATGCAGTCGTAAGCGACGGCGAAGGGTACCGGGTATGCGCCCCTCTCCACGGACATTTTCACTTCAGCATCCCGTATGAATCGTGAACTGTTGGCCACATCCGTGGTTCCATCGATCAGGGCCTTGATGCCATTGCCCGATCCTCCTCCGGATATGGAGATGCTCACCTCGGGATATTCCTTCATGTAGGCCTCGGCAACCTTTTGTGCAATGGGCAGCACGGTGGTCGACCCGTTGATCTTGATGGACCCGCCGTGAACGGGAGAAACCACAAGAACGAAAAACATCGCCAACACCCCACTCAACCAACGGATCTTCATGGACTTGTTCCTCCGGTTCTTGAGGGCATACAGATCCTCCTTTCAGCCGATGATGGCTCCTTCCGGCCTCGGTGACGCATCGGTAACGTATTTGATATTGAATCAGGAATTAGACGGAGTATGTTACAGTTGTGTTACAAGATGGTTGAGATTCGGCGACACAGATCCGGGAGATTGAACCGTGCTCCCCAGCAAGTTCATGTTGGAGATCCCGATGCTACACATTTCCAGCACGGGGAAAGCTGGCATTTCGTGAATACGCAGGAAATGAATCCGAAAGATCCAGGAACAGCGAACGATCCGGGGATCACACGGGCAGCCGGTACGGCGGATCCGGCGCGCTTCCTGTTCCGTTTCCTCCATCCCCGAATTCACATGGGTACGGCGAGCGATCGCTATTCGGGATGGGTCGGCCAGATCTATTCCGAATTACGCTACCAAGGGCGCATGGTCAAAAGGTCAAAGAAAATCGGGGGCAGGTCTCTTGAGGAGGTCGTGCTCCCCGTGGACAGCGTCCGCGAATACTTCGATCATTTCGAAATACTCGAACTGGACTACACCTTCTACTCCCTTCTCCTCGATGCAGCAGGACAACCCACCAGGACCTTCCAGGTGCTCAAGGCTTATTCCGGTTTTTTTTCCACCGATGACCACGTCCTGCTGAAGGTACCCCAGGTCATTTTCGCTCAAAAGCTCAGACGCGGAGCGGAATTCGTTTCCAACCCGGCCTACCTCGATACGGACGTCTTTGTGCGCAGCTTTTACGAACCGGCGATGTCTCTGCTGGGCCATCACCTCAGGGGATTCATCTTCGAGCAGGAATACCGGCGCAAAGACGAACGCGGGACTCCGGAACTGCTCGCCCGCGATCTGGATCGCTTCTTCAGCAAAATCCCTAAGGACGACAGGTATCACGTTGAACTGCGAACAGAACATTATCTCGCTCGACCCGTATTCGACGTACTGTCCACCCACGGTGTCGGCCAGGTGCTTTCCCACTGGACGTGGCTCCCTCCACTGAAAGACCAGTTCCAGAGAGCCGGGCGCGCCTTCTTCAATTCGGGCAGGCATGCCGTTGTACGACTCATGACCCCCATCGGCACCCGCTACGAAACCGCCTATACCCTTGCCTATCCCTTCGACAGGATCATCGACGGCATGATACAGCCATCGATGATCGACGATACGGAAGCAATCGCAAGAGAAGGCGTCCGCCAGCAGACGAACGTGAACATCATTGTCAACAACCGCGCGGGCGGCAACGCACCCCTTATCGCACAGCGCATCGCCGAACGCCTCCTGGCTGGTCAGGCCGAAGACCCGACGCCCGGCTCATGATATTCCATCGCTTCCTTCCGGAAGAGAAACGCACAACGCTTTTGTCTTGCTTGAAAAAACCTGGTCGGCCACCATGGCCAAAAATGATGAAAAAGGCAGAAAAAGCAGATCGAGAGGCCCAAACCGGGTCATGAGAAGCTGATGCCCAGGTGAGTTCAAATGGCCTTGGACGCTGCCCCCCGCCGCGGCAATAGCAAGCAAGATCGTCAAGAGCGCGCAACAATCTGGTAGCACTCTCCGCAGTCCGCGAATGGGACTGCGTCCAGATCGAAGGTCGTCACGGGCGGGCCATTGAGAAATGCACAAAGCCTCCTGTGACGATAAAATGTTCGCGTCCTGTGAACCCCACCTTGTAAGGCAAGCCCGTGCCCTGCCATGATAGAATCCACCTCGCGGCCTGGAAGACAGGATGGATAGAGCAGGACAATGTCGGGTGCAGAGATCTTTGTGGCAGGATCTGCGCTCGGCCTGGATTCCCGCCGTTCGCGGGAAGGACGTTGTGGTTATGGGAATGACGGTGTTGCGGATGTAGATGGTGTTGCGGATGTGACGTTGTGATCTGCTCGGCAATGATGCTGGGATGCCATCGATCCTTGGTGAGAGAAGCACCGGGGACTCGGTTATGAACCAAAAAGGAGGGGGGCGGCGGTGCCCT
>JABUEY010000173.1 GCA_013314815.1 Syntrophobacteraceae bacterium | reverse complement strand
GATTTGATAGGGGCGGCCTGTTGCCGGACATGGATCGTGTGCTATCGAGACACAGGTTTGCCTGTTGGCAGAGGTTCGATGAGTGGGCGTTATGTCGGCGTTGCTCAGCTTTTCTATTCATGGTAGATTCAAAATCGAGAAAGCAATTGACTGCTATATTCATGCCCGTGCCGATCTGGATTGCTCAGATACTCTTGATAAAGAATTCCTAACACTTTATTCGGATCAGACCTTCTTTGATCTTCGTATAAAGAAGCAGCGAATCAACAGCGAAGAAGAGTTCATAAATGGGGGCGAGAATGAGCAGCAGCCCGCTCACATCCCGGATGGGGCACCGGATATCCCTCCCCGGGCATTTCGATGTTCCCGTTATTCTGGAAGATGCTCGTCCGCTCGGTTCTGATGATTCGGCAGGCTATGAGTGCCGTGTTCGTCTTCCCGACGGCTCATTGGAAGAGACCGTCATCTCCGCGGAAGAGGTCGTGGCAGTCCTTGGAAAGGAGCCTGACGAATCCAAAGCAGTAACTCCTGTGGACGCCGAGAAACTGCGACTCCTGATCGAGTCGGCTCGAGTGCCGCGCCCGTTGTCAGCGTGAACGGCAGCATTTTGCTCAGGTGTGCCGGGAATACCTGGAAAAGTCGTTCAAAGCCCGGATCGACCGGGCATAGGAACGGGCCATGCTGCTTGCCGCCGAGGTCTTCTCGAAACCCGAATACAAGCTGCCTGCGGACGAGGCAAGGAAATATGTAGATGAGCTTCAGCGCGCACGCCGGGAACGTCTCGACGGTTTGAAACGGCTTGAGATTGCCAGGACCGGGCCGGTCAAGCACGTGGGGACGGCCCTTGTCCTCGCTCCCGATGCCGACACGCAGGCCCGCTCGCGGGTCTTACCGACGAACTCGATCCGAATATCCGCCGGCAGAGCGAGATCGCCGCAGAAGACAAGGTCATTGAAGCGCTGGTCGCGGAAGGCTTCCCCCAGGACCGAATCGAGCGGGTCGGCCATCTGAAGCTGGGGTTCGACATCCGTGCCCACAAGATTGCAGATGTTGCCACCGGTGAAGTCTTTGTAAAGAGAATAGAGGTCCAAGGCCGCCTGCGGGGGCAGCCGGTAAGGCTTACCACCAACGAGTGGTACAAGGCTCAGCAACTGGCCGAGACCTACTGGCTCTACGTGGTCTGGGGTCCCCTGGGCGATTCGTCTGAGCTTGTGCGCATCCACAATCCCGTTGCCAAGCTCGACCATGCCAAGAGGGAGATCGTGGCTGCGAGATTCTACGAAATCCCGGCAGATGCAGTGAATCAGGCGGCGGAGGGCAATCGATGACGAAAAGGCCGCAACAACCGGACAGCACTTTGGAAATCCATTACGATTCCGTCCTTGGCGACATCTCCAAAGTCATCGATGCGGCCAGAAGTTCTGCTGCCCGTTCGGTGAATTACATCATGACGGCGGCTTACTGGTTCATCGGCCGCCGCATTTTTGAGTTTGAGCAAAAAGGTTCCGAACGGGCCGACTACGGTGAAGAACTGCTCAAGAGGCTTTCCCGTGATCTGACGTCGAGATACGGCCGGGGTTTCGCAAAGAGCAATCTCTACCAGATGCGATCGTTCTATATGGCCTACCAGGACATTTTCCAGACACCGTCTGGAATATCCGACGCCAGTGACTCGTCGAGCGTCTTGCAGAATTTCCAGACGGCGTCTGGAACAAGCAAATTAGTGAGTTTTCAGAAGGTTCAATCCCTGGCAAGCCGTTTCCCTCTGCCCTGGTCCTCCTATGTCCGCTTGCTTTCGGTAAAAAATGAACATGCCAGGAGCTTTTACGAGACTGAAGCCCTGCGCGGCGGCTGGTCGGTGCGGCAGCTCGACCGGCAGATCAACTCCCAGTTCTACGAACGGACTGCTCTGTCCCGAAACAAAGCGGCCATGTTGCGCAAAGGAGGAAAGGCTCTTCCTGAAGATCGAATCCTTCCGGAAGAAGAAATCAAGGACCCTTTTCTACTCGAATTCCTCGGCCTCAAGGATGAATATTCCGAAACCGACCTGGAAGAGGCGCTCGTCCACCATTTGGAGACCTTCCTCCTGGAATTGGGCGGTGATTTCTGTTTCGTAGGCAGGCAGAAGCGCCTGCGCATCGGTGATGAATGGTATCGGGTGGACCTGCTCTTTTTTCATCGCCGGCTTCGGTGTTTGGTCGTCATCGATCTGAAGATCGGCAAATTCACTCATACCGACGCCGGCCAGATGCACCTTTACCTCAACTATGCTCGGGAACACTGGGTCCATGAGGGTGAAAACCCGCCGGTTGGGTTGATCCTCTGTGCCCGGAAAGACGGAGCTGTGGCCCGCTATGCGTTAGAGGGACTCCCGAACAAGGTGCTGGCGTCAGAGTATCGCACGGTCCTGCCCGATGAAAAGGAACTGGCTGCCGAGATCAAGCGGAGTCAGGCGATGCTGGAAGAGCGGAAAAGGATCGCCGCCACTTTGCCAAAGCGGTCCGAGGGGAAAAAAACACAAGAACAGGACGAGGCTCCGCCAAAAGGGGGGCATTAATAATGACATCTGTAGAGTTGAATTCCAAAGCCATCGGTGCAATTCGACGTCTCGTCGATACCTATACTTCAAGAGACGAACTCAAGCAATGCCTTTTGGATGCCGGTGCGAATAGTAATCGCATTATATCCATACACGTGTCGGGTAACATGAAGTCTTCGAATTACAAATCAAAGTCGACCATCTTAAATGAGGGTTTCGATACGATTCCAGCAGATTTTGAAAAACAGGAATCCGACGGCGTTATGCTTGAGTTGGTGAGGATCGTCTTTTCGAGAAAGCAGGTTTCGGAAGACGACAGGGCTAAACTCGAAAGTATCCTCTCAGCAAATGGTCTGACGTTAAACGAAGTCCTTGGATCAGGTATGGGCCAAGCCCTTCTACATTATGCGGTGGATTCTTCAGAGGCGGCTAGTTATAGAGAAAGCTCTGAATTGCTCAAGAAGGCTTTATTGAGGATTACAACCGACCCAACCGGCGCAATTACGGCAGCGGTATCAGCCGCCGAATCTGTTTGCCGCGAAGCTTTGTTACGCCTTGGGCTTCCTGAACCAAGTTCCAAGCAGCTTCCGAAATTCCTTGTGGAGCTACGCCGGAATACGAATATCGAAGAGCTTGCACGGATTTCAAATGTTGGGGATAGGGCAATCAAGGCCCTGTCAAGCCTCGCAGAGAATTCTTATCAAGCAGCCCACGAGACCGGGGACCGCCACGCCCATGGAGATAAAGCGGTTCCTCCTTCACCCTTGATAGTTGACATGCTCGTGACAAGCGCTTGCGCGATCACAGTGGTTTTAACAGGGGCGCTGCGCCGTAACGAACTGAGGGTGAAGAGTCAATCTGGAGTTGATGCCAATGACCAGCGATAAACGACTCATTGAAGACTTCCTGCCGATCCAGGCCATCAGCGCCGAGGCGTCGCGGGAGAAATCTGTCCGCAAGGGGCACATTTCGACCCTTCACCTCTGGTGGGCGCGGCGGCCCCTGGTAGCGTGTCGCGCAGCGGTGTACGGCGCGCTTGTCCCGGCGTCGCGGTTCATCCCGGACAACGGGCCGGACAACAAGAAGCAGAGCCTTGGCCGGGCCAATGCGGCCAAGTTCATCGAGCGGCTTTGCACGTATCCGGGCAATCCAACCGTGATCAAAGATGCGCAGAAGCACATCCTCGAAGCCCATGCCGAGCGGCTGACCATCGAGACCGGCAAGAAGGTCACTGTCGAGGATATCGAAGAAGGCCGCGCTCGTCTATTCCCTCACCTGGAGCGCCAGGGAGGCCCTGGGCAATGTCGGGCTGCTTGCCGAGATCGACAAGCTCGCATCTCGCGTGGATCAGCTCAGGGAACCGGTCTCGGGCGATGAGGTCCTTCCGATCCTTCAGCGGCGTCTGTTGGGCGGCGCTCCCGACGCTTCCTCTGCCACCAAGATATCCACGGCATATCAAAATATTATAACCGGCATGCAGCGGGCTCACGCGGAGACGCCGTCCGAGCGTCAGCAAGCCGACGAAGAAGGCCGCCTGATGCGTGACCGGATGCGGGCGGCATATCCCTTCCATCCCGCGCTCATTGACATCATGAGGGAGCGCTGGACGGCGGTGGATGCCTTTCAGAGGACGCGCGGTGCGTTACGGTTCCTTGCCTCCTGCATGCACTCTCTTAAGAAGAACGGCGGGGCCAAAGCGCTTCTTGGACCCGGAGACATACCCGTGAAGGACGTGGATGTCCGGGTGAAGATGCTTAAAGAGTTGGGAGTCCAGAACGATTATGACCCGGTCATCACGGCGGACATCGACGGTCCAAACGCCCGGGCAAAACGTATCGACGACCGGATGGCGCGCGAGACCCCCGCGCTTGCCAGTGTGAAACCTGCCACGCGCATTGCCACGGCTATCCTTTTGTATTCGTTTGGCGGATTGAGGCGTGAGGGCTCGGGCAGCGACGAGACACTGCCGCCCGGCGTTACGGAAAACGAACTGCTTGCGGCCTGCGTCGGTCCCGACCTGGACAACATCACGGCCACCGCCGTCTTATCCGAGCTCCGCAATACATGCCTGTACCTGCATTACGACGGCGTCCGGTACGGCTTCAAGAAGGACCCGAATGTCACCAAGCTAATCGAGGACGCGGAGCAGACCGTTGCCCGCGAGGATTCTCAGGCTCGTGGTCACGGCCCGGGTCGAAGCCGGATCAAGGAGATGCTGGATGCCCGCCTGGCCGGACACCACACAGCCATTGTGTGGCCGGCGAAGAGCCAGGACATTCCAGATGAGGACCCCCGTTTTCTCGTTGCCTACCTGCCCCTTGAATTCGCCGCCGAGGGAAGATCGGAACAAGAACGTCAGGCCAAGGAGTACCTGACGAAATACGGGGACCGTCCCCGGCGCTTCCGCAACGGGCTGGGACTTGCGATACCGGAAAAGAAACAAATCGAGGTTTTGCGGCGTGCCGTCCGGTATCTCCTGGCCATCGACCGTGTGGAAGCCAAGAAGCAGCAACTTCGACTCACCAAGGACCAGCTTGATCAACTCCGGGAGAGGAAACGCACCGAGCAGGCTGCCGCCGAGTCATGCTTCCGGGAGCTTTACACGGCTGTTTGGTTGCCTCGGGTCCAGGACGGCGATTTGGAACTAGAGAAAGTGGAACGGGGCGGTCGACCGCTTCAGGCGACCGGAGTCCACGAGCGGATCATGGAACTTCTCACCAGCGTGGGAACGCCGCGCATTCACGGATCGGTGACTCCAAGGAAAATTGCCGAGCGAGTGCGGCTCGGCGAACGCTTAAGCGAGGGGGAGCCGCCGCTCATGGGCATCAAGGCATCCGATGTCCTCGAGTCATTTTTCCGGGATATTGCGCCGCCCCGGTTGGAATCCGCATCCGTCCTGCGCAAGGGGATCGCTCGCGGTGTATCGGAAAGCGTTTTCGCCTATGCGAGTGGTGGCAGTCCCGTTCTTGGTCCGGACGGGAAATACCAGGTAAGCCGCGACAAGCTGATTCTTGGCCGTTCCATTGCCGATGACGAGGTCGATTTCGATTCCGGCTTCCTCATGATGCCGGCGGGGGTTCCAGATGTTCCTGCGACTCGCCCCGCCGACGCAGACTGCATTGAACCGGGCTTGCTTTCGACTCCGAATATGCAAGAGGGTGTTAAAGAAATCGGGGTGGAGACTGGTTCTGGCTCGACAACGACAGACCCGGAAACTGCTCGTCGAAGGAAACGAGTTTCCCTGACATTCGAGGCGACCAGAGATCAGGTCTTCAAGGCGTTTCCGGCCATCGCGAACCTGGCCGACAAGTCCGACGGCGCCAAGGTGCGAATCCGCATCGAGGGCTCATCGGCTGCTGGTTTTGATCCATCCTGGCTGCGCAATGCGGTGGAAGAGCCGCTCGATGAAGCGGACATCGAGCGGACCATCGAGGAATGATGCGAATGGATAGGGTGGAATAAATGTCATACAACTCAAGAATGCGTTCAGCCCGGAGCTGCAGCCCCCACTAAAGGCGGCCTGACCAAGCACCGGACTCCGACGTTGTTCACCATCTTTCTGATCAGGCTGTGCCGCCCGCCCTTGGCTCCCTGCCGCACAGCCGTCATGCACTGCCCCGCCTCATTCCCCCGCCCGTCAAGCTACGGCCCGGGCTTCCACGCGGTGGTGGAGCAGCTGTCGCAGGATCACCCAGCGCGTGAGCAGAAAGCTCAGGGGGCCCGTGTAGGCGGCTTTGAAGAAGGCAAACCAGGTGAACGGAAGGCCGGTGAAACCGAGATTGGAGAAGACGACCACGGTGAGCGGGGCGGTGATGCAGGCCGACAGGATCCCGAGGAGCAGGCCGAGAGTCCAGGCTCGGGTGGGCAGGCGTGAAAGGAACGAATCCGGCCTCGGATAACCCGGTTCGGCCTCGATCGTCCCGGTTCGAAGTGCCTTGCGCACACCGGAGGTGGTGAACAGGGTCACCAGGAAAGGCATGACGATGGACGTTATGGCCGTATCGATGACCATGCTGTTGTCGCCGGTGAGCGGCACGAAGTTCATCTGGCGGTTGGCGAGCCACGCAATGGACGGGTTGAGGATCATGTTGAGGATGGCGCAGATGATGCCCTGGGTGAGTATAAAGGCATGGACTGTTTGAGTCATTTTCCTTCTCCCACGGTAGCTTTGTCGGCATCGATCCCACGCGTCGCCTTCTTCTTCCCGGACGGGTGAGTCGCTGCGGGAACCCTGCTGTATTCCGAAGAAAAACGTTACACGATCACCGAAGATGAATCCTCCCACCCGGGACGCCGAGGCCTGGAGACGTGAAGTCTTCCTGCAGGGCCTTTGGAATAGCCGGGGACGAACGGCCTGTGCCAATACCGCTGAAGTGTGAATCCAGGTTCAATGGTACGACACCCCGCAAGAGTTCGAGGGTGAAGAAAGCCTTTTAAAACAGGGTGATCAGCCGCAGGCTGATTACGTTGGCTGCGGGAAGATCCGGACGCTGCCCCGGGCTGGGGATATGCGTGTACCCGATCACCGGACTGAGAGACCAGAA
>JABUEY010000172.1 GCA_013314815.1 Syntrophobacteraceae bacterium | reverse complement strand
TGCCTTTGGGATTGCCTTTTCCCGCAGCCTGTTCCGAAACGGCGGGAGTACTGCTGTCCGATTTACGCCCGGTACCGCCGACCGGCTGGCCCGAGGGGCGGGTTTCGGACTCGCCTCCCGAAGCCTGAATTATGGGCGTCGGCTTCGGGTCTGCCTTGGGCTTGGGAATGAGCTTCTCGTAGTTCTTCCCAGTACCCGAAGGGGAGGGCCCCGCTTCAACCGGCCTGGGCGCCTCCCTGGTTTCCATCTTCTTGATTTCCGTTTCCGCCCTGCGAGTGGAAGGCTCGGCAACATTGAGGCGCTTTACAGGCACAAGAGGTCCCTGCCTGCTCTGCGCGCTCGACGAACTGCGGGAACTCTCCCGGCTCTTCGCAGGCCCATCATCCGTCCTGGAAGGTTCTCCCTTCCTGGCGGGCGGACCTGGAGCAATGTCCTGAAGGGACACCAGGCTGACGGTGGTAAAGGTGGCCTCGATCTTCTTCCTCGGCATGATCCAGGGCAAAAGGAGAACCAGGGCGAAGATGGCGCCGTGGAACAGAACCGATCCCCCCAGTCCGGCGAAAAGATCTTCTCTGGACGATCTGTACTGAGTCAAAGTCAAGGGTTCCATATCATTTAACCTCGCAGATCCGGCAATCTGCTCGGGCACAAGACTCTGGAGTGCCCGCGCATACACATATGAGCTACCGGCATTCTACTCCTCAACCCTTCCCATGACAATCCCTGCAGGTCCTGCGAACAGCCTGGATCATCCGGCACCGGGGCTGTAAATTCGAGCACGTCCGCAGGGTGTATGCTTCACGTCATGACTCTCAACCGGATCAGCCGACTCAACGAGAGGAGGATTTCTTCTTCGAGGGAGTCCTCAGTGGTTCCGTAACCATACCTATCTGATCGATTCCGGCCTGCCTAATGGCGGCCATCACTTCAACAACGTAGCCATACGGTATTTTTTCATCCGCCCTGAGAAAGACCCCCCTGTGGTCCTGCCGGTTCTGGTAGACCGCGGCGAGCTTTGCACCCAGAGCGTCCTTTTCCACGGGATTGTCATTGATGAAAATCTGTTGATCTCCGGTGACCGTTACAACAAGCCGCTCCTCTTCACTCTGCATGGCGGGCGCAGAAGTTTCCGGAAGCTTCACGTCGATTCCCTGGGTCATCATCGGAGCGGTAACCATGAAAATAATGAGAAGCACGAGCATTACGTCCACGAAGGGAGTAACGTTGATTTCGGACAACATGGCCCCCTTGTGACCATTCCCGTTGATCTGCATCCTGGAACCTCCCTCTTTCCTGACAAACCGGCATGGTGAAAGACCTAATCCTGGACGGCGGCGCGGTGTGTATCCGACTGGCTCTCTTCCTGCCTTCCCCGCCGCATCAGGTCTCTTTTGAGCATATTGAGAAATTCGGAAGCAAAATGGATCATCTCGTTTTCCACCGTCCTGATCCGGTTCGAAAAGTGGTTGTAGGCCACAACCGCCGGAATGGCGGCAGCCAAACCCATCGCCGTCGCCACAAGGGCCTCGGAAATACCGGGAGCCACAACGGCCAGGTTGGCGGCACCCTTCAAACCGATATCCTGAAAGCTTGTCATGATTCCCCATACCGTTCCGAAAAGACCGATAAAGGGAGCCGTGCTCCCGGTAGTCGCCAGGACCGGCAGGAAACTCTCAAAGCGCTGCCTCTCGGACATGATCCCGCCCTGGATCGCCCTGTCCACATTCTCCAGCAGTATTTCCGGGTTGATCGACAATTCCTGAATATTTTTCGTTTCAAGCGACTTGCTCAACCGGTTCAGTTCCGCGTAACCCACCCGGAAGAGCTGAGCCAGATGGCTGTCGCTCAACGCCTCGCTGTCCCGGTACAACAGCGAATAGCTCTTTCGCTGCCTGAAGAGCCCCACAAACTGGTCCGATTCCTTATTGGCCCGCCGCAGAAGGCGCGTCTTCAACAGGATGATTGTCCAGCACGCTATGGACATGGCCAGCAAAAGCAGCATGACGAACTTGACCATCGGGCCGGCATTCATAACCATGTCCACGACGGTATCCCCTGTTCTTTCAAGAGGTACGTTCACGGCATCCGATGCCGCATGAGCAATGGAAAATATACTGTTTAACATCTTCTTGGGATCTACCCCCCCCGCCTCAGTGCCCCATCTCGTTCAAGGCCGCCACGATACAACTCAACGCCTTCCCGGCAGTCTGCGAGATACGAAGGTCAATAGTATGGTTTGAAAGCTCTGTTTCCATCGGGTTGATTTCCAGCAGAAAGGCACCCCGGTTCTTGGCCACACGCGGCAGATGCGAAGCCGGGGCAACACTTGCGGAAGTGCCCACGATCATCATGAAGTCGCACTCTTGAGCCGCATCCATGGCCTGCTTCAACGCATCCCGGGGGATCTCCTCGCCAAAGAATACAAATTCCGGACGCAATGCATACCCGCAGCCACAGCGGGGAGGAATGTCCTTCAAGCTTATGTTTTCCCTGGGGAATCTCTCGTGGCACTTGTCACAACGCAGGCTCCTGGCGTGCCCGTGGAACTCGATCACATTGTGGCTTCCCGCCTTTTGATGAAGACTGTCGACGTTTTGAGTCACAATCTCCCTCAGGATGCCGCGCTTCTCGAGTTCCGCCAGGGCCATGTGGCCGGTGTTGGGCTGAGCTCCGGTAAGAAGGCGGTCCATCTCCAGCAGCATCTTCCACACTTTTTCCGGATTGGCACGAAACGACTCGATATAGCCGAATTCCACGGGATCATATCTCGACCATAACCCGTCCCTGCTTCGAAAATCAGGGATACCGCTCTCAACTGAAATCCCCGCTCCCGTCAGAGCCATGACATGACGACTCTGCACCAGGAGTTCAGCCGTCTTGACATAATTATTCATACTTCACCAAAATCCATTGAATTTTTAAAGTCTTATGCATGGTGCATGGTAGATCGGACCAGAAAGCTTGTCAAGCATTTCATTTTGGGTCTGAACCCGGTCAGGTATTCTATTCCAGTATCTTCAACAACTGCCCCACCTGAATATGTTCGCCTTCCAGCCCGTTCCATCGCCGGAGGTCGTCCACCCCGACCCCATAACGTGCAGCGATTCCCGTCAGAGTCTCACCCCTGGCAACCTTATGCCGGCGTTCGACCGGCTTGTATTCCGCCTTGGCCACCTCCAGCCGTGTGCTGAATTCCTGCCCCTTTCCCTCGTACACCTTGATTGTACGCCGGCCGGCAGGAATCTTGTCCGAGGTGAAAGAAGGGTTCAGATCCTTCATTTGCCGGTAGGTCATACCCGCTGCCTCGGCGGCCAGCTGCATCGGGAACGGGCAGGGAAAATCCGACCGGACGGTTTCCACGGCAACAACGGGATAACCGGCTCCCTCGGGAAGGGAGTAGCCGTAGCGTTGAGGGTTTGCAAGCACTTCTTTTACTGCAAGGATTCTGAAAACGTATCGTTCCGTCTCCGTGGGCAGCTTGAGATCATAATAGCTAGCAACCTTTTGCTTTCTCAGTTCATTGAGAACCCTGTTTTCTCCACAGTTGTAGGCTGCGATGGCCAATGTCCAGTCATTGAAAAGGGCGTACAGGTCCTGGAGGTACCGAAGCGCACTCGCCGTGGCAAGCTCGAAATCATACCGTTCATCCAGCGTGTCAGACCGGTTCAGACCGTACCTGGAACCCGTGTCGGGTATGAATTGCCAGGGACCGGCCGCTCGTGCCGGGGAAACCGCGTTGAGAATGAGGTCGCTTTCCGCAACGGCCACGTATTTCAGATCGTCGGGCAGCTTGTGAAGAGCCAGTTGTTCCTCCAGCCACGGGAAATACCTCTCGATGCGCTTCAACCAGAGATAAACCTGGGCACGTCCGTGCACGACTATCGTGAATTCCCTGTCCATCCGCTCCCGCACATCCCGGACATGAAGTGGGACGGGTTCCCCGCACAGTTCCATCTGGTCCGGATGGCTGTAATAAGGGACTTCCATGACAGCAGTGGCGCCAGTCGGTGGCTGACTGCCGCCCCCCTCCCTGGTGAAGTGGCTCGACCAGAGAACCAGGACCGAGATTCCAACGACGAGGAACGGCAGCAGTTTCCCAAATTTCATTGCAGACTTCATGCACCCCTCTTTCGCAGATTTCCGCGGGCAGACCGCGAATGCCCGCACACCGGAAAGCGACAAGTCGGATTCATCGGCTCACCTTCCTGTCCCCCACTGAAAATCGCACGGCCCTTCCCACCTCCTGATCGGTGCTGCAAGGCATGATATCCCGGACATGACCTGCTCACCAGATCCAATTGCACTCCTTTTCCGTTTCGAACTTCCGTTTCACGCAATAAGGCCGCTTCCGCAAATGATTTCCGTTCTCATCCCTCGATTTACATCCCCGGGCAGGCGTATACGCCGAATCAAAACAAGCGTCCACCGGATACTGAAAGTCCTGGTTCTGCCGCCAAACCGCGTACCCGGTCAGCGTTCGCACAGAGGTGGAAAACACCCACAACAACGTCATTCCCATAACAACGTCATTTTCGCAACAACGACAGGGGGAGGGACGGCGCATCTCCCGCATCCGACTCTCCGGTCGTTGGTCTTAGCTCATGAGGAGTGGAGCAAAGCCCTATGGGCCGCTTCCAGGCTGAAGAGCCACAGGACGGTGATGAAACAGGCGCCATTCTGGAAACAGTCGCAACCGGGCAGGCGAATGGATTGCCGTTGATGCCTGTCCTGGCGGCAGTTCATACGCCGAGATCCTCCTCGTATTCGCAAATCAAGCGCCCAAAGGGGTTGCGGCGGTGTCCCGCAGGGGCGGTTCTTCCCGTGGGGGGATTTCGATAGGGGCGGTTCACGAACCGCCCCTGCAATCACCCGTGATTGCAGGGATTCCATGTAAATGATTCGACATGATCACCTATTTCAATCTTTTCTTCAACAGCGAACCAGGGATCGGACCGGGAGTCTGTTCACCGGCCCGGCTGTTTGTTGACCGGGCATTCCCCGCCTGTCCGAGAGGGAATACTATTCGAGAACTCCTCGATGCGTGACCATCCAACCGTTCCAGGCGCAGGTTCTGCTGTTTCCTGCCATGACTGCGGGCTGCAGGTCCGCCTCTCCTCCCAGGTCTTGAAAGGATCTTGTTTGGCCGGCGCATAGCCAGGCTGAACCCTACTCCTCCTTTTTTGCGGGAATGACGATTTGGAGGCGGTGACGATTTGAAGGCGGTGACGACGTGATCTTCTCGGCTATGACGTTGTGACGCCATCGATTCCTTGCGTGAAAAGCACCGGAGTACTCATTGATGAGAAAATGCCGGAACTGTTCAGCCCGTTATCATAAGAGATCAGCTCATCACAAGCTGGATGAAACGGTTGACGGCGGCGGGAGGAACCTGCCGGGAGAAGAGATTTCTCATTTTCCGGAAAACGGCCCTGTCTGGACACGGGCAACGACCGCACACGATCAGACCACAGGCACAGGATGTGACCCGGGGAAGCATTCGCGCTGGAACCGAAAAGGACTGCGGCGAGCAGGCAGAATCTTCAGGGCAGGAAGCGGATCAACCTTCCCGGTCAGGGTTGGAAGCCGGACAATACGACGGCCTCCAACCGGTGGTTAATTCCTTACATGACACTCCCCGCACATGACGGGGCCGCCGGGAATATTGCGCACACGCATCTCGTCGTGACAATTTTTGCACTGAGCATGAAAGGCATCAGTGAGGGACATCATCCCTCGTACGGCCTGAGCCCCATGACAGGCGGAACAGGGCTGAGGATCACTGCTCACGTTGTTCAAAAACTTATCATAGTCGTGATGACATCGGTCACACTGAAAATTCACAGTGTGCTTTTCGTGGTTGAACTCGACTGGCGGCCTCTGATGAACTCCCATTTCCTTGTGCTTGAGAACGATCAGCGCATCCTGAGAATAGGCCGCCGGAATGCAGGCCGCAAACAGGAGTATCACCAGCAAGTATTTTCCGTACCTCATCTGTTCCCCCTTCGAGACGGTATGGCTCCGGATTTCGGAAACCCGACATCCAATCCGATGCATTCCTCATCACCGCAGGTATATGACCCGCGGGAAAGCACCACAATCCACGGCAGCCCGTGCCCACAAGGCTGCTCTCTATTCTTCGTCCTCGTCCGTTTCAACGGGCTGGAACTTTTCGGGGATGATCATGCTCTCGCAGATGATGTCCTTGAACGACAGGACCTTCACCCCCAGATCGTATTCCTTGCTCAGGTCCCTCACCTGGTCGAAGCAGTTGTGGCAGGGAGTGATGACAATCTTCGCTCCCGTGGCCCTGATCTGTTCAGCCTTGACTTTCCCTGAAATCATCCGGCGCTTCTTGAATTCCGGCCCCATGGGAATAAACCCGCCTCCGCCTCCGCAGCAGTGGTTGTATTCCCTGTTCGGTGCCATATCCCTGAAGTCTTTAACAAGATAGGACACGATCCTGCGTCCTTCCTCCCACAGGCCACCGTTTCGAGACACATTGCACGGGTCCTGGTACGTGACGGGTTCCTCGATCATCTTATCCGGATCGATCTTGATGCGTCCGTCGCGCAGGTATTCGTAAAACAATCTCACTGAATGAACGATTTCCACCGGAGGCCTGCCGTTCCGGTATCCGGCGAAATAGGGTCCTTCGAAGACACCGGACCTGTACGCATGCCCGCATTCGGTCATGACGATCTTCTCGACCCCGAGTTCCACCGCCTTGTCGTACATCAGCTTCACGATGTGTCCCGCGAGAGCCCTGTCTCCGGCAAACATGGCCAGGTTGGTGCAGTCCCAGCCCGTGCTGGGCATGGTCCAGTCCTCCTCCGCTACGGTGAAAATCTTCGCGGCCATCGCAATGTCCTGGGGATAGTACATGGGCTCCCTCGGGTTGACCGTGTACATGATCCTCGCACCCTTCTTATCTATAGGAATATTGACCCCGGCAACCTCCTCCGACGATTCTTCGGCCATCCAGGAACATGTGTCTATGAAATCCTCACTGCTCATACCCATCTGGTTCCCGGTCAGACGGTAGTTGTCGGATGTCCGGGTCAGACCCTCCGGCACAATTCCCTGTGAGTGGC
>JABUEY010000171.1 GCA_013314815.1 Syntrophobacteraceae bacterium | reverse complement strand
AAACACTTCTCAACAGGTGTGCAGATCCTGGTCGCTTGCGGTGGACCTGCACGCAGTTCGATGCACTCAACCAAGCATTTCACATCGTTCCGGCAAGTTTTCCAGATCAGGTATTCAATCGGGCCTCCGGTTTCAAGGGAAGTCCATTCTCTTTATCAGTATGGAGACGAGGATCTAATGGAACCAATTGCTGTTGTCGGCATGGGTTGCAGATTTCCAGGAGGCGCAGACAGTCCCCGCCTGTTCTGGGAAAATCTATGTGCAGGTGTGGATGCCGTAAGTGAAATCCCGTTAGATCGCTGGGATGTCGCCAGTTTCTATGATCCGGACCCCGGTAGGCCCGGCAGGACTTACTCGAGATGGGGAGGGTTTCTCGGCCGCATCGATCTGTTTGACGCCGGCTTCTTTTCCATATCCTCACGCGAAGCGACCTTTATGGACCCTCAACAGCGACTGCTGCTCGAAGTCGCATGGGAAGCCCTCGAAGACGCCGGCCACGTGATGAATCGAACCCAGAAGACTCGGGCGGGGGTTTTCATCGGCGTATGCACGACGGATTATGCCGAGATTCAGCACAGTTTCATCGACAAAACTTCTCATGATACACACAGCATGACAGGCGGCGTGATGAGCATCGCCGCCAACCGGTTGTCGTTCTGCTTCAATCTGTCCGGGCCCAGCGTGGCTGTAGACACGGCCTGCTCGTCCTCGCTCGTGGCGGTTCATCTTGCCTGCCAGAGCATCTGGAACGGGGAAAGTACCATGGCGCTGGCCGGCGGAGTCAACGTCATCATCGTGCCTGACCCGTTTATCGGCTTCTGCAAGGCTTCCATGCTTTCCCCCGACGGACGGTGCAGGACCTTCGATGCCGATGCCAACGGGTTCGTACGGGGGGAGGGTGCCGGGATCGTGGTGCTCAAACCTCTCTCTCAGGCATACAGGGCCGGAGACCCCGTGTATGCGTTGATCCGGGCCACGGGAGTGAACCAGGACGGGCGCACCGGCAGTATCACCGTGCCGGACGAAGGTGCCCAGGCGGAACTGATGAGGGAGGTGTGCCGAAAAGCGGGAGTGACGCCGTCCCGGGTGGATTACGTCGAGGCTCATGGAACCGGCACGCCCGTCGGGGATCCCATCGAGGCGAACGCCATTGGTTCGGTGGTTTCCAAGGGGCGTCGAAAAGGAAGACCCTGTGTGATCGGGTCGGTCAAGACGAACATCGGGCACCTCGAGGCAGGGGCGGGCATTGCTGGGCTCATCAAGGCCGTCCTGTGCATCAGGAACCGGCAGATCCCTCCGAATCTCCACTTCCAGGCCCCCAGTCCGCTTATCGCGTTCGACGAACTGCAACTGCGCGTGCCCACCACGCTCGAGTCCTGGCCAAGTGAGAACGGGCCTGCCCTTGCGGGTGTGAACTCCTTCGGTTTCGGTGGAACCAACGCGCATGTGCTCCTGGAGGAGGCTCCCGAGTACAGGCGCGGATGCACGAGAAGACCGTTGGACGGCTTGAAGGATTCTTCCCCGCAACAGGCCTGTATCCTACCGATCTCCGCTCGAAGTGCCGATGCGCTCGACTCCCTTGCACGAAGGTACGCGGAATGGTTGTCTCTCGATGGAGCCCGGCATGAAGTTGCCTTTCAGGATATCTGCTATACGGCGTCCGTTCGCCGGGCGCATCATGACCATCGGCTGGGATTCGTTGCCCGCTCGGTCGAGGAAGCCTCCAGCCACCTCCGGGCGTTTCTCGACGGGGAGCGACGCCCGGGCATGCATTCAGGCCGGCATTTCACGGGGAACCGTCCTAAGCTTGCCTTCGTTTTTTCAGGGCAGGGACCTCAATGGTGGGCCATGGGCCGCCAGTTGATGAAGGAGGAGCAAGTCTTCAGAAAAACCCTCGAACGTTGTGATGCTCTGCTCGCTCAGCACGGGGAATGGTCGCTGCTGGAAGAACTGACCGCCGATGAATCCGTCTCTCGAATTGGAACGACCCGCATCGCCCAGCCCGCCATTTTTGCCATACAGGTCGCCCTGGCAGCACTGTGGCGTTCCTGGGGAATAGAACCGGATGCGGTGGTAGGGCACAGTGTCGGCGAAGTGGCTGCAGCATATGTCGCAGGTGTGTTGAGCTTCGATGACGCTGCGCGCGTCATCTTCCACCGCGGGCGCTGCATGGAATCGGCATCGTCCCTTGGACGCATGCTGGCTGTCGGACTGCCTGAAAAGGAGGCGGAAAGGCTGCTGGAGGGCTGCGGAGACCTGGTTTCCCTTGCAGCGATAAACAGTCCGTCATCCATTACCCTTTCCGGCGATGCGGACGTGCTCGATGCGATGGCCGCCAGACTTCAGAAAGAGCAGGTTTTCTGCCGTTTTCTCCGGGTCAACCATGCTTTTCACAGTCCTCAGATGGATCCGATCAGGGAGGAACTGCTCGATTCTCTCAAAGGCCTTTCCATAAGGCCTCCTCAAGTCCCCATCTACTCAACGGTAACCGGCGGCGAGGCGAGCGGTTCGGAGTTCGACGCGGATTACTGGTGGCAGAACGTGCGAAGGACGGTGCGCTTTTGCCCTGCGATCCACAGCCTGATGGACAGGGGGTATGGAGTATTTCTCGAAATAAGCCCTCACCCCGTCCTGTTCAGTTCCATTTCCGAAAGCTTCATCCATCGGGGTGAAAAGGGAACCGTTTTGCCTTCACTTCGCAGAAGAGAAGAAGAACGGGCGGTGATGCTCGGAGCGCTGGCATCCCTTTACTCCCTGGGCTTTGACATCCACTGGCAGGAACTCCATCCGCAGGACGGTCGTCATGTGGAGCTTCCCTCCTACCCATGGCAGAGAGACGTGTTCTGGCACGAGTCCGAAGAAGCCAGGACAACCCGGCTGGGCCAGCGTGCCCACCCTATGCTCGGGCGAAGCCTCAAGACACCGGATCCTTCGTGGCAGGGCAGGCTGGATATGCACCTTCATGGCTTTCTGAACGATCATCGCGTCCAGGGATATCCTGTCTTTCCGGCGGCGGGTTATATCGAAATGGCGCTGGGAGCGGCGGAAGAACTGCTGGGTCCGGTACCCTGTGTTCTCGAGGATGTCGAGTTTTTCAAGGCGCTGTTTCTTCCACCGGACGGCAGCGGCATGCCTTCCCTGCAGTTGTCTTATTATCCGGGCGAGTCTTCCTACCGGATCAGCAGCCTGGAAAAGGAAGGCGACAAGGCCTGGTCTGCTCACTCATCAGGCAGGATACTTCCCCGCCAGTGGACGGGGAACAATAATGTAGAAAGTCCGGACACGGTGCGTTCCAGGTGCATCGAAGAGGTGCCCGGCGGTTCCTGCTATGAAAGGCTGCAGGGACTCGGCCTTCAGTTCGGCCCGGCTTTCCGGGGCGTGGAAACACTCTGGAAAGGGAACGGTGAAGCCGTCGGCCGCATAGCCATTCCGGAACCGATCAACGGCAGGCAAAACGGGTATCGCTTCCATCCGGCACTTCTCGATTCGTGCTTCCAGGTCTTGCTGGGAACCGTGCCGTCGTCGGTTGACGGAAAAGACGGTCACGTGTTTCTACCCGTGAGGATCGACAAGCTGAGGTTCCATTCGTCGCCGGTCGGAAAGCTGTGGAGCCACGGGAGGCTGATCAAAGCTGGTGGCAGGGGCTTTGAAGGGGACATCCGCGTCTTTGACGACGAAGGAAACCTGGCGGTGGAAATACTCGGTTTCGGATGCCAGGCGGTGGAAAGCAGCCGCGGAGATGCCGAAGACAACCTCGATGACTGGATTTACAAACTTGAATGGCAGATGCGGCCGTCTCCGGCAGGTGATCTCCGGTTTGAATCCTCAGACTGGCTGCCGGACCCCCGGGAAGTTGCTCCGAGCCTGCAGAGTGCCGATCCATGGATCGAGCAGGGACTCGATGTGAAGGCGGACCTGGATGCCATGTGTTCCACGTTTATCGTGCAGGCCTTGAAAGAACTCGGCTGGGCTCCAGGCCCCTATCGGCCGGTGAGTGCAGATGGTCTGGTCGACAGTCTGCACATCAGGGAAAACTATGTGGCCTTCGTGGAAAGATGCCTGGAGATCCTGGAGGAGGACGGTATCCTGAGGAGTTGGGACGGAGGGCGTGAGTTCATCCGCTTCCCGCCCAGCGCGGATCCCCGAGACCGCTGGAAATCGATCCTGGCGAGGTTCCCGGCATATTATGCCGAAATGATCCTTGTCGAACGTTGCGGCAGGCAGCTCGCCGGCACACTGAAAGGGGAAATCGATCCTTGGCGGCTTTTGTTTCCGGAAGGAGCCATGACGACTGGGGAACACCTTTACCAGGACTCGCCTTCCTTTCTGCCTTCCAACCATCTTGTCAGGGATGCCCTTTCATCAGCCGTCCGTCGCCTGTCTCCGGGGCGAAAGCTGCGCGTGATCGAGATCGGCGCCGGAACGGGGGGGCTCACGTATCATGTCCTGTCCCAACTGCCCCGAGACAAAACCGAATTCTTTTTCACCGATATTTCCGACACCTTTTTCGGCAGGTGCGAACAGAAGTTTCGGGATTATCCGTTCGTGGAATTCAGGACACTCGATATCGAAAAGGATCCTGTCGAACAGGGCTTCCCCGGGGGGAGCTTCGACGTCGTCCTGGCCTCGGACGTTCTCCATGCCACCTCCGATCTTCGCCATTCTCTGGGCAATGTCCGCCGGCTGCTTTCCCCAGGGGGACTTTTCCTGCTGTGCGAAGCGACGAAAAAGCAGAGGTGGTTCGACCTGGTCTTCGCGTTGGCCGAAGGCTGCTGGAAGCCCGGGGATGCCGGTTTGACGCGGTCGCATGCGATCCTTTCGCGTGGAAACTGGAAGAACCTGCTGGAGGAAGCCGGCTTCGGCGAGGTGTCTGTTGTCTCCGCAAGTCCTCCGGACGACGAACCGGATCGGGCGGTCTTTCTGGCTCGGGAACCTTTGGCTGCGGCCGTATCTCGAGGCCTGGACGATTTTGTTCCGGATGCGGATATCCAGGGTGGCAGACTGCTTTTTGCGGATTCGAAAGGGGTAGCCGGAAAGCTGTCCGGTTTGATCGAGGAATGCGGCGGCGGATGCACGCTGGTGACGCGTGGACAAGCTCTGAAACGTATGAGTGAAGATCACTATCAGGTCCGCCCGGAAAGTCCGGACGACATGCAGGGTTTGTTCGATATGCTTCGGGATACGGTCCGGTCGGATCTTTGCGAGGTTCTGCACCTGTGGAGTCTCGACTGCCCGTCTTCCGGTGAACTCACCACGGATTCCCTCGCATCCGCCCAACTGCTGACCTGCATCAGTGTCATGAACCTGGTGAAGGCCCTGGCCAACCTGGGGAAAAAGGACCCTCCCCGTCTGACGATCGTCACACGGGGTGCGCAGGCGGTCGGGATCGAAAAGTCCCCTCCTGAAATCGCTCAGACCTCCGTGATCGGTCTCGGCAGAGTCATTGCCATGGAATATCCCGATCTGAGATGCCGTCTGATCGACCTGGGTGCGGACGCTTCCGATGCGGAAATCAGGGGCCTTTTGGAGGAGCTCCAGTCCAGGGGCGAGGACGATGCCGAGAATGAGATTGTGCTGCGGGGCAACACCCGTTATGTTCCGAGATGGTCGAGGGGAACGCTTTTCAGCCCGTCGGTGGAAGACAGGATTCCGGTGGGGGAAGGAATCGACAATTATCGGCTGGAAATCACCACGCCCGGGGTTCTCGATTCACTTGCTCTGCGGCAGGTGAAGGGGAAGAAGCCCGGCCCGGGGCAGGTCGAAATCGAGGTTTACGCGGCGGCCCTCAATTTCCGCGACGTCATGAAGGCTCTGGGCATCTATCCCACGGAAGGTAATGATGCGGAGGAACTGGGAGACGAATGTGCCGGCAGGATCGTATCGGTCGGTGAAGGTGTGGCGGATCTGAGGGTCGGACATGAGGTCGTCGCCCTGGCTCCCCGCTGTTTCTCTTCCCGCGTGATCAACTATGCTCCCTTCGTCGTTCAGAAACCGGCGTGTTTGAGCTTTGAAGAGGCGGTGACGGTTCCCGTAACGTTTCTGACCGCCTGGTATGCGCTGCGTCACCTGGCCAGGATCGGCGCGGGAGACCGCGTTCTCATCCACGCGGCCACCGGCGGGGTTGGAATGGCCGCAGTGCAGATTGCTCGATGGGCGGGAGCCGAAATCTTCGCCACGGCCGGCAGTGAAGAAAAGAGGAGGTTTCTGAGACTGCTCGGCGTGGAACACGTGATGGATTCCAGGTCTCTTGCCTTTGCCGACGAGGTGACGGAGATCACCGGGGGCGCGGGCGTCGACATCGTACTCAACGCCCTTGCCGGCGAAGCGATTCGCAAGAGCCTGTCCGTGCTGGCTCCCTACGGACGTTTTCTGGAGATAGGCAAGCGGGACATCTATCAGAACAGCCGACTGGGTCTGCGTGTATTCCGGAATAACCTGTCCTTTTTCGCGATAGACCTCAGCCGCCTGATGGTGGACAAGCCGGAGTTCGTGGGAGGGATGCTGCGCGAACTGATGGGGCATTTCCAAAGAAGAACCTTCAGCCCTCTGCCGTACCGTATCTTCCAGGCGGGAAGGATCGTGGATGCGTTCCGCCATATGGCCCAGGCCAGGCACATGGGTAAGATCGTGGTGTCCATGCGGGACAGCGACGCGAAGGTGGAACCTCTGCCCGATGGAGAGATAAGCTTCGGTTCGAACGGTACCTACCTGATCACCGGGGGACTCGGCGGATTCGGCCTGGCCGTTGCCGGCTGGCTTGCGGACAGAGGAGCGCGGCATCTCGTCCTCATGGGCAGGAGCGGCAGGACGTCGGACGATGCGATCAAGGCCCTGGATGCCATGAAGAAAAAAGGGGTGCAGGTGGTTATCGCACGGGCCGATGTATCCAGCGATGCGGACGTAAAGCGCGTCATGGACGATATCAGCCGGTCCATGCCTCCTCTGCGCGGTATCTTGCACGCGGCGATGGTCATAGACGACGGTATCCTGGTGCAGTTGAACGAAAATCGCTTCAGGAGCGTGCTGGATCCGAAGATTCTTGGAGCATGGAACCTGCACATCCATTCCCGAGGCCTCCCGCTCGATTTCTTCATACTCTTCTCTTCTGTGGCTTCGGTCATAGGAA
>JABUEY010000170.1 GCA_013314815.1 Syntrophobacteraceae bacterium | reverse complement strand
ATCCACTCGGATATCCGTATATGCAGCGTCCTGACAAACATTACCCCTGACCTTTCCGTGCACTTGCGCCCCGAACCCGTCACTGAACCGGGTTCGACGGCTGAAAAAACCGCCGGGCACAAGCAGAATGTAGAGTGATCAGACCGAATCGAATCACCGGTGAGTATCAGGCCTGGGCAGTTCCAGGGCATTCTGGAGTGTCAGGTCCGGAGTGCTGTACCGATACACCATCGGACCGGCAAGCGCATAGAGAAAACCTCCTTGCGTCCACAGGCCGTGGGGAATGCCCATGGGAGGACGCGGGGCGGACTTGTCGGATTTTGTTTTTTCTGGCGGACTGCTCGGCGGAGGCGGAAGATCGGGCAGTTCCACTTCATCGAGAAGCTTCCAGTCCGACAGTCGGTACCGCAGTATCTTGCCGGCTGTCATCACATAGAGATCCTGGCTGTCGGAGCAGATGCCGGACAATCCCATCGGGGGAGGAGGAGGCCATAAGGCCTCCTTTTCTTCTCCCGAAGCGGCTTCAGCTGTACAGCTCAACACCAGAGCCAAAACAAGGACCAATGAAATTCTGCGCATGTTCATGTCGTCTTCTCCTTTTGCTGATTGCAGTTGAATCCCCTCCGGACGAAAACCCGATTCGTTTTCAACGTCCGCTCGCATTGAACGGTGACATTTCCCCCGCACCTCCTTTCCGTGAAACGCCGACCGAGTTGTTCGCCTTTCCGGCGCAGCATGGATACTACCGGTTCAATATGGAGGAAATGCGGAGGCATCATGGGATGATTGTGGAGAAAGGATCTTGCCCTGTGCGAAAGGTTGACTTGCTGTCGGGAATGATTCACTCTGGATAAAACGTCCATCGAGGCGGCCGATATTACCGACCGTCCATGCTCCGGGCCATTTGAACACGAGCAAAACCGCATGAACCTGCAGTTCCGGCACAAGGTCTTTCTGACCTTCCTTTTCAGCAGCCTTACCGTGGTTATTTCAATGATCTTCATAGGCAGGTATTATGCTCATCGCAATTTCGAGGAATACATCGGCAGGATCGAAATGGAGAGACTGAAGGAACTGGCTGATGCATTGAGCGATGAATACCGGAAGAGCGACAATTGGGATCGGGTTCTGAACTACTGGGACCAGTGGAAGCAAACCGCTGTCCGTCCGGGTCCGCATCCTGGATCCCACTTTGCCCTGAAGCCTCCGCTTCCTCCCCTGCTGCCCCAGTCACCGACGAGGGCCTTCCCCGGGAAGGGCGAATCGGCTTTCCCCACTGACGGTTCCGTGCCTGATTTTCGGCGTGAAGCGCCGCGCCTGTGCCTGTTCGATCCCGAAAAGCGGCCCCTGACAGACACGCCTTCCACGTGTCCGGACAGCTACCGTCTCAAACCCGTCATGGCCGGCGGTCAACTGGTCGGGTGGATCGGCATGAGAAAACTCCAGCCCCCGTCTCATCCCCTGGACGTGGAATTCATACGGGATCAGTCGCTGACGTTTTATTCCATAGGAGGAGTCTCCCTGGCGCTGGCGGTACTCATGACCATCGTGCTGTCCCGTCAGCTTCTCGCTCCAATGAAGCACCTGGCGGAAGCTACGCGTGCCTTGACTTCCCGAAGGTTCGAGACTCGAATCGCCGTCGGGTCCCGAGACGAACTCGGACAACTCGCCGCCGACTTCAACACCATGGCCCAGGCTCTCGAAAGATACGAACAGATGCGGCGCCAGTGGATAGCCGACATCTCCCACGAACTGAGAACGCCTCTCGCGGTTCTGCGCGGCGAGATCGAGGCGATGCAGGACGGTGTGCGTGAACTCACACCGAAGGCCCTCGATTCTCTTCACTTCGAAGTGCTGCATGTCAGCCGCATCGTCCAAGACCTTCACGATCTGTCCCTGATCGAATCGGAGACGGTGAATGCTGCACCTGCAGCCGTGAACCCTCTCCGTGTTCTGGACGAAACCATCCGGACCTTCCACGCAAGGTTCGAAACCTGTGGCATTCGGATCGATGCGGATGAACGGGTCACGAGTGCCCCTGTGATTCTCGCCGACCCGGACCGCCTCAGGCAGCTCTATTCGAACCTTTTCGAAAACACCCTGCGCTATGCGCGCACTCCCGGTGACCTGAGGATCCAGCACAGCCTGGAATCGGGACGACTCTGTCTGCGTTTCGAGGATTCGGGACCGGGTGTTCCGGAAGAATCCATTGAACGGCTTTTCGACCGGCTGTACCGTGTCGACGCAGCACGAAGCCGTGATCGAGGCGGCAGCGGGCTGGGGCTTGCCATCTGCAGAAGCATCGTCGAGCGGTACGGAGGGGAAATCACGGCTTCCAATGCTCCTGCTCGGGGATTACGAATCACCATCGACTTCCCGGTTTTGCCGGGCTGAAGATCACGCCGGGGGGATGCAGGAAGCATGTTCGAATCCGGAAAGCCTGCTGGCGGCACACCGGGAAGAACTTGAACAATGGAGAAAAGACATGGTGGGCAGGGAAATTCTCGTTGTCGAGGATGAAGTCAAGATCGTGGAGATCCTCAGGGACTACCTGGAAAAATCCGGGTTTCGAGTCTGCTGCCTGGATCGTGGAGACGCCGTCGTGCGCCATGTCAGGCAGAACCCGCCCTGCCTGATCCTGCTGGACATCATGATCCCCGAACTGGACGGTATGGAGGTGTGCCGCGAAGTCATGAAGTTTTCGAGTGTTCCCATTATCATGCTGACCGCCCGGGTGGAAGAGATCGACCGGCTTCTCGGCCTGGAACTGGGGGCCGACGACTACGTCTGCAAACCGTTCAGCCCCAGGGAGGTCGTGGCGCGTGTGAAGGCGGTACTGAGAAGGACCTGCGCTCCCCCATCAGGAACAGAACTCGTGGTCGGGGAACTCAGCCTTGTCGAGGAGACGCACCAGGTGCTTGTGGGCAGAGAAGAACTGAAGCTCACTCCCTGCGAATACAATCTGCTCAGAACCCTCATGAACCGCCCAAACCGCATATTTTCACGCAGCGAACTCATCAACATCGTTCAGGGGTACGACTTCGAAGGATATGACCGGACCATCGACACGCATGTGAAAAACCTTCGAAAGAAAATAGAAAAACTTCTTCCCGCCAGGGAAGTCATCAGCACTATTTACGGAGTGGGCTACAAGTTGAATGCCCGCCAGGTACAGGCCGATGAACATGCCGACGGTCAGAGGACAGGCTGAACGAGACCGACCATTTAAAGACTATATTACGGAAGCGGTCTTTCCAGTGGAGACTGTTCCGTGGACTGGAGGAGTGAGCAGGCTTTCTATCAGCCTGTCTTTATCGTCCCAGAGCGAATTCAGCCAGTTGTTGAACCCGCGGCGAAATTCCCGGTCAGAAAAATAGTCCCCCCGGAATTCTGCCGTGACGGGTATCTGTTTTACACGCACCTTGATGTCCAGGGACCTCGCACACAGGAATTGCCACATCCCCGGGACGCCCGCAGGATATACGATCGTCACGTCCAGGATGGAGTGGATCTGCTCCCCCATGGTGCCCAGCACCACGGCGATGCCTCCGGCCTTTGGTTTCAGCAGATTCGTGTAAGGTGAATTCTGTTCTTCCCGCTTTTCGGGGCTGAATCGCGTTCCTTCCAGGAAGTTCATGACGGTGACGGGCATGAGCCGGAATTTTTCACACGCCTTTCGCGTGGTTTCAAGGTCCTTGCGGGCGGAGGACGTTCGCTTCATGAAAGGGAAGTCGAGCGCCCACCAGGCGATGCCGAGGACAGGAACCCAGAAGAGTTCCTTCTTGAGGAAGAATTTCAGCAAAGGCGCTCTGCGATGAAAGATCTTCTGCAGAACCGTGATGTCCACCATGGACTGATGATTGGCAACCAGGAGGTACCAGCGGTCCCGTTTCAATCCGTCCATTCCCTGGATATCCCAGTGAATGTCCTTGGTAAGGTCCAATCCCAGGCTGTTGACCCCCACCCAGGTCCGTGCAACGGCATCGGAAAGTCTTGCACACAGAAGATTCCAGCGGCCCTCGGGAAGGACCAGCTTTCCCGCCGCCGTCAAGTACAGCAGCACCGCGCAGATCACGGTATTGATGATGACCACGAACATGGAAAAAACACCGAGGACAGGTCCAGCGAGAAGTTTCGGCATAAGCTTCCGGTAATCCTTTTGTGAGAGGCACTTGTTCAGGTGAAGATCGAGGACCCAAACTGGATTTATCCGGCCATCTCCTCCACCTGGTGGCGGAACAGGGCACTTATTATAACCTTTCGCGCCTTTACTGCAAGTCAGCTCCTGACGGTCGGCTGATTATTGACGACTCTTCAATACAGTCGTATGCTTCTTTGCGAACATTTTCTTCCTGTTCCGGGAGTTCTCCATACCACGCCGTCGATCCGGCGGGCCGTCGGTCCTCGATGCCCGGGTGGGAATCCATTCATGAAACGGCGGTCATGAAACGTGGGAATCCGCCGAGGACCCTGCGATGGAAACCGGACCCCATGACGTGGCCGGCATGCAAACCGGCTCCACCGGCCGGAATCGAAACCCGGCTGTTTGGGTTCATCCGGCAAACGCGTACCCGGACAATTGTCGTACAAAGGTGGAATACACCCGTGACAACGTCGTTCCCACAACAACGTTATTTGGCAACACAACGTCATTCGGCACACAATAGGTTCACCCGGAAGATGAGGTTGCCCGACCGCATACGTCGATCCTTTGCGTGAAAAGCACCTCATGCGCAAAAAACTTCGGATGCGTGAAAGGCACCTGGAGGTACCAGTTTGCCGAATGAACCGGTTTTCCGGTTTACACTTGTCCCGCAGTCTCCTGCGGAAAACGACAACATCTCATCTCAGAGGAACATGGAACATGAAGAACAGACTCATAGCGGGGGTTTTCATTCTTTTCTTGGCGGTCATCTGGGGAACGGCGTATGCGTCCGGCCCGCTGGATCCGTGCGGGCTCCTTTCAAAGGAGGAGGTGGAGACTCTGATCGGTGAACCGGTCAAGAACCCGGAACCCAAGGATTCCAGTAATCCGTTGGGACAGAAGTTGTGCCTCTATTCTGCGGTATCTTCTTCGCGGCTCGTTCAGATTTCCATCATCCGCACCGCAGACATGGCCCCTGGAGTTCGGGGGCACGGACAGAGTGCTCCGAAAGTTTATAACACCACAAAGGAGATGCTCGATCCCGTGGAACACGTACCGGGAATCGGGGACGATGCCTGCTGGGGCACTCTCGGTCTGCACATTCTCAAAGGTGACATGTATATCCTGATATCGGTGGGCAACACAAGCAAAAGGGAAAACCTCGAACTTGCGCGACGAATTGCCGGGTTGGTCCTGCCTCGACTTTGATTGTGGATGCATCGGGACAGATTTTTCATCCCTGCCATTGTCGAACCGGCGGGAGCTCCACCATAAAGCCTGGCTCCCGAAGCAGCCGAAGATGTCACTCGCTCGCACGCTCAGTCGACATACCGTCCCTTGGGTATCAGGGCGGACAGGCCCCTCGTCGGCCACTCAGGGATTTCCCGCTCCTCGGTTCCCCCTTGACCGGCAAATCCCCGCGAAGATGATCCGCAGATCCTGTTCATCGATTTCCCTGAGAATATAATCTTCCGCTTCGTTGCCCTCTTCCGACTGTCCCTCTCCGGCAGCGGGTTTCATGGATGTGCGCCGGACCGGCAGGATCTCATTTCTTCTTTTCATCACTCCAGGCTTCCAACCGATGTTATGACAGATCCACTGATCACACTCGCTGTGGCTGCCCACAAAAAGAAATATCAAATGATCTTCATCGATTACGGCCAGCAGCCGGTATGCCTCCACAAGATCGTACTTGAAGCAGTTCTTGATTCGCGTTTCACCGAATCGGGTACTCCTGGTCGACTGTTTCGGCCTTCTTATTTCACCGGAAAGCCATTGCCGAATGATGGCTTCTGCGTGCTCGGCCGCGCTTTTTGACCTCCCTCCCGCCTGGTGAAGACGCCTTAATTGCCTGGTAAGATTCTTGTCAAGATGCACGTATCGGATCATGGCTGTACCCGTTTCTGTTTGTTCCGTCTATCGAGTCTCCCGAAGAGGACATTGCAGAGACTCCATACTGTCACGCAGAGAACGACGTAATCCGTCAATCTCGACTTCATACTGATCTCCGATATCAACGGAGAGGATACGCCACTGCGGAGAATCGTGAACATGCAGCCGCAGCGATGAAGTCTGCGCGGCATTTTTTATGCCAGGGCGAAAAATCTTTCGCCCCTATCGGTATGTCATCCCCCCGTGGATGGGTTTTCGTTGTATGGATGTGTCCCCCCGCATCCATTGGGCTACCCCGATATTGAAACCACGTACAATGGAACCCATTCTTTTCGATGTGCCTGCACGACATTGCCACCGACGTTACCCCATCGGTAGGGGCGGAATATCTTTCGCCCCTACCGATGCATCGACAATGAACAGGGTGTCGTGAACATAATTCGCCATGATCGCAAACACCTCCAGCCTGGCATGGAGGTAATCTGCGGGGATGTCATGCAGGCGCAACAGCCCATCGATTCTCGAACAAGGGTCAGCCGGCCTTTTCCACTCGTACCGCACAGACTTTCAGGTCTGGAATCTTTGCAACGGGATCCAGAGCGGCGATAGTGAGCTTGTTGGCGGCTGCCTCGCTGAAATGAAATGGAATGAAGATCGTGCCGACATCCGTCATATCCCCTACAACGGCTCTTGCTTCAATCCTGCCACGCCGGGAGACCACTCTGACCGGGTCACCGTCTGCGATATCCAGGTTTCTGGCATCCTCCTGGTTGATCTCGATCAGGCATTCGGGATAGCGTTCATTCAGCCCTGTGGAACGGCGTGTCATCGTGCCGGTATGATAATGATACAGCACCCTGCCGGTGGTGAGCAGGAATGGATACTGGTCGTCGACGGGTTCCGCGGGCGGGATCCATTCGATGCCGTGGAACAGGCCCTTTCCGCGGACGAACTTGTCTTTGTGCAGGTATTTCGTTCCCGGATGCTCCTTGGTGGGACACGGCCACTGCAGGCCCCCCGCATCGAGGCGCTGATAATCCATGCCCGCATACGAGGGTGTCACCGCACAGATTTCCTTGAAGATCGCCTCGGCGTCAGGATAGTTCATTTCGTATCCCATCCGTGAAGCGAGTGCCGCGATCG
>JABUEY010000169.1 GCA_013314815.1 Syntrophobacteraceae bacterium | reverse complement strand
AGCCATAGCCCTTTTCCTCCTGCTCTCAGGGCTACACTATACCACATAACCTTCCGATTTGCCTATTTTTTATTCCTATTAAACCATAAAAATCCACTCCCAGGCCCTACAATTACGACACAGTCTCCTTCGGGGGAATGACGTTGTGACGCCGGATGACCACAATCTTGTGCTATAATTTCAAAAGGGCGGTTCAGTCGGCGTGCATGGCATCCGGGAAATGTGAGGGAAAGGGACTGCATGAACATCATGAACACTCGGTTGAGTTCCGAAGACAGGGAGCGAATCCGGCAGAGTCTTCAGCAGAAATACTCGAAGGTGGCCGAAAGCCCGGAAGGGAAATTCAGGTACCCGGTGGGGCGCTCCGGGCTGGAGGGGCAGAAATACGATCTTGAAATCCTGAAAGCGCTGCCCGAGGAGGTGCTTTCGGCGTATTGCGGAGTAGGGAATCCGTTTCTGCTGGGTCCGGTTCACGAGGGTGAATCGGTATTGGACATCGGGTGCGGGGCGGGGGTGGATACCCTGGTGGCTGCCTTGATGGTGGGGCCGCAAGGGAGAGTCGCGGGGGTGGATGTGATCCCGGAGATGCTCCGTCGGGCGAGGGAAAACCTGGCGAGGACAACGATCGAAAACGTGGAATTCCAGGAAGCCTCTGCCGAAAACCTGCCTTACCCCGGCGAAAGTTTCGATGTAGTGATTTCAAACGGTGCTCTTAACCTGGTTACCGATAAGATGTCGGCGCTCAGTGAAGCCTTCAGGGTCCTGAAACCCGGAGGGCGGTTCATGATGGCCGACCAGGTGCTGGTCTCGGACGCGCCCGTGGATACCCGGTCCATGGTGGAAAGCTGGGCCAGGTGACAGGGCGGAGCCGTACCGGGAAAGGATTTCCTGGAGATGATGACGCAAGCGGGATTTGAAAAAGCGGAAGTGGTTGCGGAAACGGGCTTCAACAGTTCTCCGGTTACCAAAGGAGTACTGATCCGAGCCGCACGACCCGTGAAAAGGATGGAATGAGACGATCCGAGTCCGGTCACTGTACAACGGGCCACGGGGTATGATTTCTCGTTGGGTCGGAACGGGAAAAGGCTACGATACGGCCCGCTGAATGACCTGGGAGATCACGTGAAACATGGGAAGAGTGCCCAGGCCGCCCACAAGGATGCACCAAGCGGCCCTGGGAGCGCCTCGGATGCGGCCCTTTGACCTCCAGATGATCCTGCCGGACTTGACTCCCCAGTAGAATGCCACTACCGACCCGGCTCCGAAAAGCCAGGCAACGGAAAAAATCACTCCCCAGAAGAGCATGTTGTTCACATACTCCTGGAGCCTTTCCAGTTCCATCTCGTCGTCCATGGATACCTCCCCAGCTGGATGTGGGATCTGCCCTCGCAAACCGCTCTTTGAAAGATAACAGTAATGATAGCAGTACATTGAATCAATGTCGAAAATCATTTTTTCTGCTCGGAAATCCGGGAAATCCTGGTTCGGAACGGGCCGGGCAAGGAGTTGGATGCGAACCGTTCCCTGCAGTATTTCTCCAGCTGGATCTGAATTTTGTGAAAACCATGATTCCACCCAGGTCGGCCACGTTGGATCATCATCGCGGATGTACGTCCAAGTCTGACGGCAGGCGGTCGGATTTCGCCTCTATCGTACTGCTCACACCGGGTGCGTTTGCATGGCAGAATAGCAGCATGGCGGAGCCGGTTTTCTTGAACGATTCGCTGGGGAAGAGGAAACTTCGGACGGCGTTGTGGCGAATTCCGTCTTCATGAGTTAGCTTCTGACTGTATGCCGGAGGCCCGACGATGACTAACAAGACCAACCCGTCAAGGCAGAAACCCTGGAGGACTTCATGGAAGCGATGATCAACGGCATTCGATTGCATTACCTGGACATCGGCAAGCCGGATGGGGTGCCCGTGATGCTGGTGCACGGAATGACTTTCGACCATACGATGTGGCATCCGCAGATCGAAATCCTGAAACAGCAGTACAGGGTCGTTGCCCCGGACCTTCGAGGGCACGGCAGGAGTGAGGCGGGAGACGGCCAGTTCACCTACCGGCACTTCGTGGACGATCTCGTCGCACTCCTGGATCACCTCGGTATCGAAAAAGTCGTGCTCTGCGGCCTGTCGATGGGGGGAGCCATTTCCCTTCGGACGGTCGAGCTTCACCCCGAACGTATACGTGCTCTCATCCTGTGCGACACCACCTGCCATTCCGATACGAACGAAGCCAGGTACCGTCGAGAGAATGCCATTCTGGCCATCAAGAAAGACGGCCCTGCCGTGTTTGCCGATTCGTTTCTCCAGACAGTCTTCGCTCCCCGAAGCTTCGAAATTCACGCGGAGAAGATCGACAGGATAAGGAAGACCATCCTTTCCACATCACCCCTGGGCATATGCGGGGCGCTTCTTGCCCAGGCCGCACGAAGCGATACCTGCGGGACCCTCGGGAAGATCTCGGTGCCCGTACTGATCCTGGTGGGATCGGAAGATACCCTGACTCCCCCAGGCGTCATGCGAGCCATGCATGAACATATTCCCGGGTCCGAATTTCATGTCATTTCCGGAGCGGCCCATGTAACGAATCTCGAAAATACCGAGGAATTCAACAGGTATATGCTGGAATTCCTCGATAACCGTGCATGAGAGGATCTCACGGTGGCGGCCCCGCGCAGGCCGCCGTACATCGAACCATGAATGGACGCTCTTCCGTGAAACGGCCGGCCTCTCCGTGAAATCTTAATGACCTCGAATACAGGTGAACAGATCCGACCGTAAGCACGTGCATCGACCAGCCAGGTATTCCTGGCTCCAGGCGCCTGAATTTCGGACGACTCGAAGGAGTGGTGCAGGATGAAAGGATTCTACCATCGTATTCTCACCGTCAACCTGACGGAGAGGACTTTCGGGATCGAAGCGCTGCCGGACGAAGCAGCAAAGAATTACCTTGGAGGCAAGGGTCTGGCCACCTGTCTGCTGTTCGAACGGAACCCGCCGGGAGTGGACCCTTTTGACCCGGACAACGTGGTCATCTTCGCAACGGGGCCCGTCACGGGCAGCAGCGTCTGGGGATCCTGCCGCTACGGAGTGTTCACCAAGTCTCCCCAGACGAGGTTCTACACGGAATCCTACTCGGGAGGCAGGGTTCCCGAGGCTATCGATTCCACCGGCTTCGACGCCGTCGTCATCCAGGGGAAAAGCCGGCTGCCCACTGTTCTGGGTGTTTTCCCGGAAGGCGTCGAATTCCATGACGCGGGAAACATCTGGGGGATGGACACCCACAGTGCCGAAGACGCCGTACACGAAAGGTTCGGCCGGCCGAGTGGAGGGCCGGGGAGATCCGGAGCGGTGGTCATCGGCCCCGCGGGAGAGAAACTCGTCCGGTTTGCAGTGATCGAAAACGATTACTGGCGTTCGGCCGGCAGGACGGGGGCCGGTGCGGTTCTGGGTTCGAAGCTGCTCAAGGCTGTTCTCTTCCACGGAGACCGGAAGCGCCCCATTTACGATTCCGCTGCGCTGCGCGAATATGCCAAGCAGTTTGCCGGGGAGGTGAAGGAGCACCCGGGAGTGAAGGCCTACAAGTCCATGGGGACTCCCCAGATGGTCAAGGTTATGAACATGGCCAATGCGTTCCCCACCCGCTACTGGGCGGAAGGCAGGTTCGACCGGTGGGAGAAAATCAGTGCGGAAGCTCTGCACAGCCGCTTCGATGTGATTCCTCACGCGTGCCTCAAGTGTTTCATGGCCTGTGGAAGAATGAGCACCGTCCGGGAAGGCCGCCATGCCGGTCTCAGGATCGAAGGCCCCGAATACGAGACCATTTACGCCTTCGGAGGGCTGTGCCTCATCGACAGCCTGGAAGAAATCGCCTATCTGAATGACATCTGTGACCGGCTGGGCATGGACACCATATCCGCGGGAAACCTGTGTGCCTTCGCCATCGAGGCGGCCAGGAGAAACAGGATCGATTACAGGATCGACTATGGAGACAGTGATGCCGTCGCGCGCCTGCTCGAAATGATTTCCGGGCGGGAAGGCATCGGGGATATTCTTGCCGAGGGTATCCGTCACGCGGCGGCGCAATGGGGACTCGAAGACATGGCGGTGCATGTGAAGGGCCTCGAACCGGCCGGATACGACCCGAGGGTACTCAAGGGCATGGGGCTCGGTTACGCGACTTCGGACCGTGGAGCATGCCATCTTCGAGCGACCTTTTACAAGCCTGAACTGGCCGGTATGATTCCGCCGGGCCAGGTCGAAAACAAGGCGGAGCTGTTTATCGATTTCGAAGACCGGCTGACCCTGTTCGATACCCTTATCCTCTGCCGCTTTTACCGGGACTTCTATCCCTGGGACGAGATCCGGCAGGTCATTGCCATGGTCACGGGTATGGATCTGAACGAGAGCGATCTGCGAAAAAAGGCTGCCTCCATCTGCACGCTCGTGCGAAGGTTCAATCTGAGGGAAGGGCTTCAGCCCGGAGACGACCGTCTTCCGGCGCGCCTTCACAGGGAGCTGGAGAAAACCGGCCACAGGATAACGACGGACGAACTGGAGTACATGCTCAGGGATTACTACCTCCTGCGCGGGTGGGATGAACAAGGCATCCCCGGGGATTGACATCTTCGGAAGGCCAGGCAGGTCCGATTCATGTCGTTCGCCAGGGTTGTCGCGCCGCGCAGCCTCACCTTTGATTTCCATCTTTCAGCAGCTCCTTTGCCCATCTTGGTGAGGAGGGTCTTGGAGTGCCGCCGACGAATCTCATTGCGCCATTGCGCATCTGTATCTTTTCACAAGGAATGCTTAACATAGTGTGTACGAACGCCAATCACACCCGACTGCCTTTCTTTCAGCTGTGAGGAGGGGTCTCCTGCTGCTCCAATCGAAGAACCACGGTTGAGTGGATGACGATGAAGAAAGGAGATGAATGCTTATGGACCGTACGTTCAAAGAGGAACTGAAGACCCTGATGAGACATTCGGGGGGGCCTTGCGTGTCCATTTACATGCCCGTGTACCGGGCGGGGAGGGAAATAGAGCAAAACGGAATCAGGCTTACGAATCTCTTGAGGGAGTCTGAAAGGCAACTCGGAGCCCTGGGATTGAGATCGCCGCAGGTCAAGGAATTGCTCAGCCCGGCACAGAAGCTTCTAACGGAGAGGTTTTTCACAGGCTCCCAGGCTGATGGACTCGCCGTGTTCATCTCGGAAACCATGTTTCACTATTTTCTGCTTCCAGCGGTTTTCGAAGAACTGGCCGTCGTCGGCGACCGCTTTCACCTGAAGCCTGTCCTTCCGCTGGCCGGCCAGGATGATCGGTTCTACATTCTGGCCATCAGCAGGAAGTCCAGAAGGCTGTTTCGGTGCACGCGGCAGGAGGCGGAAGAGGTGAACCTCGAGGGGGTGCCTGAGAGCATGGATGAGGTGGTGAGCATCGACGCGACGGAATCGAGGCCGTTGTTCCGGGCCGTGGCTCAGGGTGCATCGGGCAGAGGGGGTACAACTTTCCACGGACACGGAGGCGGCATAGAGGAAGACAAGAGCGGCGTAAGGCTTTACTTCATCAAGGTGAATGAAGGCGTTCGCAAGGTACTGAAGGAAGAGCAGGCCCCCCTGGTTTTTGCCGGAGTGGATTTCCAGATGCCCATCTACCGGGAAGTAAACAGCCATCCCGTTCTGCTCGATGAATTCATTGCGGGGAATCCGGAAGGGCTGAGTGCCGAAGATCTGCACAAGGAGGCCCTGAACATCGTCGATCCATATTTCCGGAAAGCGCGGGAGGATGCGGTGGCCAGGTACCTGCAGATGGCAGGGACGGGCATGGCTTCCGACGATCTGAGCATTATCGTGCCGGCCTCGTGTGCCGGACGGATCGAGGTGCTTTTCGTCCCGAAGGGGCTGCAGCAGTGGGGAGAATTCGATCCCAACACCTGTGAAATCACCCTGTATGATAAAGCGGAACCCGGCAGTGAGGACTTGCTGGACTTTGCTGCCATACAGACCATCCTTTGCGGGGGAACCGTATATGCCATGGAGCCCGGAAAGCGACTGGGCAATGGACTTGCGGCCGCTCTGTTCCGCTACTAGCCTGATTGTTCCGCCATTCGCCGCGTATTTGCGGCGAATGGCACTGCTTCGCTTCATCTTTCCATTGTTTTCTGCTAAGTTTTCATGCCATCAAGGGGAATCGTTGGACGGGCTATGCCCGGAAGAGGGTACGGGCGGCTAAGCTGCCGCATGCGGCGGAGCTGAAGAGCGGCGCTGTGGCTCAGGCGGACGGTGGACGACGGTATCCCGGGGCGATATCGCTGAGGCGATTTCCTGTTGGAGAACCCTGCCTGTGAGAAGATCTTCGAGGAGATGACCGTATGCTCGCGAGCCGGCCTGGTAAGAAAATTCGAGGTTTCTCGACCTCTTTTTTCCTGTTCCTGATCTTGACCGTTGTCCCGGTGGTGAAGTCGCCGGATGCCGGGGCCGCGGGGGCGACTCTTCCTCTGAACCTCCTCAGGATAACGCCTTCGGGAGAGGATGCACAGCCGGGCCGGCAGGTTGTGTTCGAATTCAACCGTCCCGTGGTGCCGCTCGGCAGAATGGAACGAGACGCATCCGAGATACCCGTCACCTTCGAACCGGCTCTTGCCTGTCAGTGGCGGTGGCTGAATCCTTCCAGCCTAGCCTGTCAACTGGATGAAAAGAATGCGCTTGCCCCCGCCACGCGATACCGGCTGATCGTCCGCCCGGGGATCAGGGCTGAAGACGGTGCGACTCTTTCCGGGGAACTCCACCATACCTTTGTCACACAGCGGCCCAAAGTTGTCGAGGCCAGGTTCAAGAACTGGCTGTCTCCCGGAACCCCCCGAATCTTTCTGAGGTTCTCTCAACCCGTTCAAGAAGAATCCGCAGCAGCCCATCTTTATTTCAGACTCGAAGGAAACCCGCGCGTGGCCGCGGTTCTTGCTGAAGACCCCGATTACACTCAATCGGCTGACTACATCAAAGGGTCCATCTGGCTGGTGACTCCCGCTGGTGAACTCCCCGCCGACAAGGGGGTCGACTTCGCCGTCGAACCCGGGATCCTACCCGTTCGTGGAAGCGAACCCGGCGTCGAAAGAAAGAGCATCTTTTCTTTCCATACCTTCCCCGACTTCAGATTTCTTGGAGTCCGCTGCTCGAACCGTGCCGG
>JABUEY010000168.1 GCA_013314815.1 Syntrophobacteraceae bacterium | reverse complement strand
TTGGTCCAGGGGGAACTCTACGGAGACCTGGACGAGATCGAGAGGCTCTTGTTCGAGTACGAAAAACTGAAGGAAACCGAACCGGGGCGAGCTCACACCGTCAGCCACATGATCGAACAGAGGCTCAAGGAGGGCAATCTCCTCTCCATGATCGAGATATCCGAAGACGCTCCTTTCGACGATCTCGTCAAAGCAGCCCATGAAAGCCTTTCCCTTCTGAAAAACTCGTACATTCCCAAGGGGATGCACACCTTCGGGATCGTTCCGGAAGGGCGGAGGCTGGCCGATTTCGTCTACGCCATCGTTCGGTACGAAAATGGACCCGACTCCCTGCGCGGTATGGTTTCATCCCTTCTCGAAAAGGACCCGGACTTCGCCCGCATGGATGAATCCTTGAAAAAGGACCGGGTCGACTCGGAGGCACGCGAAATCTGCCGCGGTGTGGTCGAGTCCGGGAGGCCGCTGCTGGAAGCCCTTCGATCGATGTTTCAGGATGTTTCGGGGTTCGAGGAGACCGCGGCACGGGTCCAGGCCATGATCGAGGACGTCAAGCAGAAGGTATTGCTTTCCGACGAAATGCGAGCATTCCTGAACGGATTGAACGGGGGCTACATTCCCCCGGGTCCGTCGGGAATCGTTACACGCGGAAGATCCGACATTCTCCCCACGGGCCGAAACTTCTATTCCCTGGATCCCCACAAGATCCCTTCTCGCCTCGGCTGGGAAACCGGGGTCCAGCTGGCTGCCAAAACCCTCGACAAGTACCTGATCGAAGAAGGGAGATATCCCGAGAACATCGCCTTTTACTGGCAGTGCACGGATATCATGTGGTCGGACGGCGAAGGAATGGCACAGATGATGTTTCTGATGGGCGCCCGACCGATCTGGATGGACAACGGAAGAGTGCGGGGGTTCGATATCATCCCCCTGGACGAACTGGGCAGACCCAGGATCGATGTCACCATCCGGGTATCGGGAATCACCAGGGACAATTTCCCTTCATCCATCGAACTCATGGACGAAGTCGTGCAGGCCGTCGGGACACTCGATGAACCTCCGGAACAGAATTTCGTGCGAAAGCACATCATCGAGCGACTCGGCTGCGCGGATCCCTCCAGCGCCACGCCGGAATCCTACAGGGAGGCTTCCTATCGGATTTTCGCCGCCATGCCGGGAGTCTACCAGGCGGGGACTCAGCTCGCCGTCTATGCTTCAGCCTGGAAAGACGAAAAGGATCTGTCCGACGTCTTCCTCTACTGGAATGGCTACGCCTACGGGAGGGGCGTGTTCGGAGAACCGGCCCACGCTGCCCTCGTCAACAGCCTCAAAACGGTGGAACTCACATTTGCCAAGACGGTCACCGACGAATACGACCTGCTCGGCTGCTGCTGCTATTTCGGCACACACGGCGGCCTCATCAATGCGGCCAGGGTCGTGTCTGGCAGGGACATCAAGACCTATTACGGAGACACTCGGGAGCAGGGGGAGGCCGCCGTGCGGGACCTGGGGAGCGAAATACAGCGAGTCGTGCGCACGAAGCTCCTCAATCCCAGGTGGATCGAGGGAATGAAGGAACACGGATACAAAGGGGCGGGCGAGATCAGCAAGCGCGTGGGCAGGGTCTACGGGTGGGACGCCACGAGCGGCGAGGTCGAAGACTGGGTCTTCGACGATATCGCCAGAACCTTCCTGATGAACGACGAAAACCGAAGGTTCTTCGAGGAGGAAAATCCGTACGCCCTCGAAGAAACGGCGAGAAGGCTGATCGAAGCTGCCGAGAGGGGTTTATGGAAACCCGCTCCCGACGTGAAGGATTCCCTTAGGGATATCTATATAGAAATCGAAGGATGGATCGAGGAAAGGATCGGAGATGTGGAAGGGGATTTCCAGGGCGGCGCCATCGACGTTGTTACAGCTTCCGACGTGGAAGACTGGAAGCGCAGGATGCGCCAGACGCTGGGGCGGGAGGAGTAGACCATGATCTTCCCCTTCACGGCCATCGTGGGCCAGGAACAGATGAAACTGGGTCTCGTTCTCAACGTGATCGATCCCACCGTCGGCGGCCTGCTGGTCATGGGTGAGAAGGGAACGGGAAAGAGCACGGCGGTGAGGGCCCTGGCCGAGCTTCTTCCCGATATCGAGGTATCCGCCGGGTGCCTCTTCCATTGCGATCCCGAAAGCTCAACCCTGTGCACCTCCTGCACCGCCAAACTCGCTGGGCAGGCCACTCTCGGTCGGGAGAAGAAGAAGATGCGCGTTGTCGAACTTCCGCTGGGCATCACCGAAGACAGGCTCATCGGAACCCTCGACATCGAGCACGCGCTCAAGCACGGTGAAAAACGCTTCGACCCCGGGATTCTTGCCGATGCCAACAGAAATTTTCTCTACGTGGACGAAGTGAATCTGCTCGACGATCACATCATCGATCTTCTTCTCGATTCAGCGGCCATGGGCAACAACGTCGTGGAAAGGGAAGGTGTCTCCTTCAGCCACCCGGCACGTTTTATCCTCGTCGGCACCATGAATCCCGAGGAAGGCGACCTCAGACCGCAGCTTCTCGACCGGTTCGGACTGTGCGTCCGGGTCGATTCCATTGCGGACCTGGATCAACGCGTCGAAATCTTCAGGCGAAGATCGGCATTCGACTTGGACCCGGACGATTTCCTGCGCGCCTGGGCTCCGGAACAGCAGACCCTCTCAGAGCGGATCATCGCGGCGCGGCGAAGCCTTCGCCAGGTGGAATGGACCGATGAAATCCTTCGCAAAGTGGTGGAAGTGACCTTGGCGGCCCAGGTGGACGGCCATCGACCGGATATCGTGATCATGAGGGCGGCCAGGGCCAGGGCGGCACTCGAAGGCCACAGGGACATCACGAAGGAGGACATCAGGGAAACGGCACACCTGGCCCTGAGTCACAGGATGAGGCGGCTGCCGTTCGAAGAACCCGGTGCCGGGCAAAGGAAGCTCGAATCCGTCCTGGCAAACATCCTCTGAAGTTTACGCTCGTTTCATTGGATTTTAATCAGCTTCATACGGGGGCAGAAAATGTCCTTCAGTCGATTCGTCTTCCAGAAAGATGCAAAAATAGCCGTCATCCTCAACCTCATCGATCCGGGAATTGGAGGTGTACTTCTCGCAGGGAAAAGAGGCACCGGCAAGTCGACCCTGGCCCGTGCTGCGACAAGGCTTCTCGGCCGAGGTGTCCCCTGTGTTCAGGTTCCCCTGAACGCCACCGAGGATGCGCTCCTGGGAAGCGTCGATATCGAAGAAGCCATCCGGACGGGAAAGAAGGTGACCGCGCCCGGCCTGCTGTCGAGAGCCGCCGGCGGCGTGCTCTACATCGACGACGTGAACCTGATGAGTCCCGAACTTCTGAACCTTATCCTTGACGCCCAATCCCGGCCTCCGACCTCGGAACTCCAGTCCGTGCCCCGCTCTTGTCATCCTTTCGCCTTCGTGCTCATTGCCAGCATGAACCATGAAGAAGGCTCGCTCTCTGCACATGTCATGGACAGATTCGGCCTGTGCGCCGTTTTCGACGGCACCGTCGATCAGGGGGCAAGGTTTCGTATCTTGAAGAGAAACACATCGACGGCCGATAGAGACAGCAAATTCTTCGCACCGGACCGCAATCTCGGGCGAAGAATCCTGGAAGCCCGCAGCCTGCTCGGGCGCGTGGAAATATCCGACGAGATGAGAGCCCGGATTGCGAACCTCTGCCTGGAAGCCGGCATCGCCGGACACCGGGGGGACATCACCCTGCAGCGTGCCGCAGCCGCCTGGGCTGCCGCGCGCGGCGACATGAGAGTCGGGGAAGAACACATATCGAGGGCCCTTCCTTTGGTGCTGATCCACAGAACACGCACACCTTCCGCCTTCCATCCTCCTGGAAGCCCGGAAAACAACACACCGGATCACAACGGGCAGGATACACAGGACGAGCAGAAGCCGCCGCAGGACATCCGACCTCCCGGGGAACAGCCGGAAGACGAAAAGGGAAACTCAGGTGATGAATCCCCACTGATTTCAGAATCCCGCCAAGGGCAGTCGCGTGAAGAAGTTTTCCCCGTCGGCGAACCGTTCAAACCCAGAAGGTTCATCTTGAAAAAAGACAGGATGGAACGAAAGGCATCAGGTCGAAGAACAAAGACGAAGTTTTCAGGCAAAGGAGGCAGGTACGTAAAAAGCGTTTTGAAGCGAAGGGACAACGATGTCGCCGTGGATGCGACGCTTCGAGCCGCCGCTCCGTGGCAGAAATGGAGAGGCCGGAGAACGAACCTGATCATCGAGAAGGAGGACCTGCGCTACAGGCAGCGCGAGCGCACAATGGGGCACCTCGTCATCTTCGTCCTGGACTGTTCAGGATCCATGGGAGTCAAGAAAAGAATGATCGAAACAAAGGGAGCCGTGATGTCGCTTCTAGTGGACTGCTATCATAAGAAAGACAAGGTCTCCGTTATCGCATTCAGAAAGAATGCGGCCGACCTGGTGCTCCCTCCCACATCCAGCGTCCAGCTGGCATCCAGGCTCCTCCAGGACCTGCCCGCGGGAGGAAAGACCCCCCTTGCAGCCGCACTGCTCACGACCTATCAACTCATCCGGCAGACAGCCGCAAGGAACCCTCATGCGAGATGCCTCGCCATCGTCATCACCGATGGTCGAGCCAACCAGGCCCTTTCGAACCTCCCCGTACGGGAAGAAATCGCCAACTGCGCAAGGGAACTCGCACGTCTCGGAAATGCCGACTATGTCGTCTTAGACACCGAAGACAAATCCGGCTTCATGCGGGCGGACCTGGCTTCCGACCTGGCCCTGATGCTGGAGGCCGATTACTTCACCACGGACGACCTCAAAGCGGAATACCTCACTCAAATCGCACAGCGGGCAAAACATCAGGCGGGATGATCAATGGGGCAGTTCGAGCCCGGATGCATGGGGCGACGGAATCAGCTTCAGCAACTGCTCGCGCAGTGTAAGTGGACGGTAGCCGAGAGCGAACGCCCTGCTGCTGTCCAGGGAGAGGTCCGGGGGGCGGAGAGCCGCCATGGGAATGTCTTTCCGAAGACACGGAATGATCCGGGCCTTGCTCAGTCCCATGACCTCGGCGGTAAGCAGGCCGAAATCATGGCGTGATATTCGTTCCCTGCCTCCCAGGTGAAGTATGCCCCGCCCTTTTTCCAGGGCAAGGAACAGCCCGCCTGCCGCCGTCTCGGCGCTGACGGGAGTCCTGAATTCATCGGTGAAGAGCTTCAACTCCCTGCCGGTTTTAAATGCATCGATCATGTCCTGGAAAAAGTTGAAGGAAACCGGTCCCGGGTCGCCGAACATGAGTGGCATTCGGCAGATGACAACCCGGGGATAGACACGCTTCATCCCCTCCTCCGCCAAGACCTTCTGCTCCCCGTACACACTGGCTGGACAGACGGGATCTTCCTCGCCATAGGGAGCATTGAATCCGTCGAAGACCATGTCCGAAGAGGTAAACACACAGGGGATGGAAGCCTCGCCGCAGAGTTCCGCAATGAGAACGGATGCTTGAACATTGATGCGAAAGGACTCCTCCGGGTTGTCCCGGCACCAGTCGAGCCGGCTTGCCGCCGCAGTATGGATCACGGCATCGGGCTGCACCTCCGAAAAGACCCTTCTCAGCCTCGCGGAATGGGTAAGGTCTGCTCGTATTAGATTCACTCCCGCCGGCTTCACAAAGTCCGAGCGTGCGATACCCCAGACGGCCCAGGATGAACTGCCAAGCAGACAGGTATTGTACCCGAGAAAACCGCTGGCGCCTGTTAACAAGAGCTTTTTCATAGTTCCGACATGTCCGTGAAAGTGAAGCTGCCTCAAATCGCGTTTGCCCGCCATCGGTGGCGGAATTTCTTCATCAGGCCGATGCGGCCCCTCCCTGGATCTGTCCACGGGATAATAGACAGCATCGAATCGCATCGCACGAATTCAAGGACTGTAAATTACGGGAAAACAACTCTCACCGCAACGAACAATAGGCTTCTTCTCATGCGACGCAGTGACCATCGGCTGCCGGGAATGCACATCTGCCGCAAAGGACTTTGACCTCCAGGGCACGCCCGCTCGAAGGCGCACTCATTCCCGCAACCCGGCCGAGAGGGTGTTTCATACAAAAAAGGCGGAATCCCGTTAAAGCGCCGATCGCGCCACATAGATCTCTCCACCCGGGATTGCCCTGCTGTGTCCATCTTGTCTTCCAGTTAACTTCCAGGCACTTTCCTATGTCTTGTAACTGTTTGGTCATGCGCGGTTGCTTTTCCTGGATTCGCGCCTTCGCGGGAATGACGGTGTGATGCTGGATGACGGAGTTGCGGAACTGACATTGTCGCGGGTAGGACGTTGGGGTGTCGAATGACGTGTCGCTACAGCTTGACAAGTGGAAAAGAGGTGTGCTAAAGGCCGTAGCCACCTGGTCATAGCAAGGTCTTCTTCCGGGAACTGCGGGCAGCGAGGAGTCGGGGCTGACGGGATCTCGAATTGCCCGCGGCAGTCGCACCCAGCACGGGATCTGCAAACGAGTGCAAAAAAGTGATTGCCTTTGCCGATATCCTGTGCTATCAGTACAGGCTTGCTTGGGTTTACTGGACCCGGGGATAGATGGTTGACAATAGTGGAGAGGTTCCCGAGTGGCCAAAGGGAGCAGACTGTAAATCTGCCGGCGAAGCCTTCGGAGGTTCGAACCCTCCCCTCTCCACCACTTTACAGATGAAGGAATGTAGGAGATAGTGGCAGCCGGTGAGCGAGTCATTGTCGTTGGGACTACGTGTAGTGAATTGGGACCGCGGAGCTATGCCGGGATAAGCTCATCTTTAAGCTTAACGGAACAACGTTCCCACATCACGCTACGATTTTTCTCCAGTCAGTTCATGTTGGCTGCTTTCTCGTACGCCCACGTAGCTCAGTAGGTAGAGCACTTCCTTGGTAAGGAAGAGGTTCACCGGTTCGATCCCGGTCGTGGGCTCCATTTGTATTTGCAGATCGGAATCATCGAGAGGGCAGCCAGGTCACGAGAAGCCCTTCGAAACGGCCCCTGTTGCTCATGATCACCTGTGTAATCTGCCTTTGTTTTGAAGAATCATTGCGGGGCAAGTGAAACACATTTCTTGAGGAGGATATACGATGGGGAAGAAGAAGTTTGAGCGGACGAAGCCGCATGTGAACGTGGGTACGGTGGGTCACATCGATCATGGCAAGACGACGCTTACGGCGGCGATCACCAAGCAGTTGGCCAA
>JABUEY010000004.1 GCA_013314815.1 Syntrophobacteraceae bacterium | reverse complement strand
CTGGATGCGCAGCGGTTGTGGAATCGGCTGGACTGCACTGCATTGACTGCAGGTACGGGGTGGTTCTTTCGTCCTGCGTGTGAGGAACAATCGTTCGGAGTTCGGCATTGACTGAAGATTCCTTTATTCGTCTCAGGGGAGTACGACAGCACAACCTCAAAGGCATCAACATCGATGTGCCTCTCAACAGGCTGATCGCCATCAGCGGTGTGAGCGGGTCGGGAAAGTCAAGCCTCGCCATGCATGTTCTTTACGCTGAAGGGCAGCGTCGCTATGTCGAAACCTTTTCCCCTTACGCACGCCAGTTTCTTGAACGCATGGATCCCCCCGATGCCGATGTTATCGAAGGGATTCCTCCGAGTATCGCCATCGAGTCGGGCACAGCGGTACGCAGTTCCCGTTCCACCGTCGGGACGATAACGGAGATCAACGACCATCTGAAGATTCTCTACTCGAGGCTGGCGGTTCCCCACTGCCCGAAGTGCGGGCAGAGTGTCTTCGAGGACAATCCGGAAAGCATTTATCAAAGACTGAACGATCTGCCGGCGGGCAGCCGAGTTCTGATCACTTTCCCGTTTCTTCCCGGTGATTCCAAAGACTGGCTTCGGCGTCTGGTCTCCCGGGGTTTTCTCCGACTGTATGTCGACGGGAGAACCGTCGACCTGGAAGACACCGGCTTCGACCCATCGAGCCTGCCTCCCGACAGAGAAGTACTCGTTGTCGTGGACAGGATTCAATGGGGAAGAATGCCTGCGCGCCGAATCATCGATTCGGCCGCCACGGCGTTGCATATGGGAGAAGGCAGGCTGGCGGTCGCCGTTGTGCCCGGCGAAATCAGGTGGTTCAGTGCGGATCTGAGCTGCGCTCGCTGCCGACCGGTGGTCTCCATCCCGCCTCCCGCCCCGAACCTGTTCTCGTTCAACAGCCCGCTCGGTGCATGCCCCGACTGCCGGGGATTCGGCAGGACCATTGACGTCGACCTGGACCTTGTCATCCCGGACAGGCGGTTGTCCTTGGGCCAGGGGGCGATCAAGCCCTGGGGCACGGATCGGATGGAGCATGAAGATCTCCTCGAGTTCTGCCGACGGGAAGGTATTTCTGTCGAAGTTCCCTTTGAAGAACTGGATATCGAGGCAAAGAGGAAGATTATTGAAGGGTCCAGGCGATTCTACGGAATCAGGGGTTTCTTCGAATGGCTCGAAAGCAAGAAGTACAAGATGCATGTCCGGGTCTTTCTTTCCCGCTACCGGGCCTATGTGCAGTGCAGATCATGCGGCGGCACCCGGTATCAGCCCATGTCTCTTCTCTACCGGCTGCGGGGAGTCGACATCGGGACGCTCGGATCCTGGAGCATCGAGAAGTGTGATCGCTTCTTTTCTGAATCCTGGCCGGAGCTTGAACACGACCCTGCTGCCGCTCTGTTGGTGAGCGAAATACGCAGCCGCCTGAGGTTTCTTCGAGCGGTGGGCCTGGAGTATCTCACCCTGGACAGGCAGTCTCGAACCCTTTCCGGAGGTGAAGTTCAAAGAGTGCACCTGACGCGTGCCCTCGGCTCCTCCATGGTGAACGTGCTTTATGTTCTCGATGAACCCAGTGTGGGATTGCATGCGCGGGACCAGCAGCGCCTCATGGATCAGCTCCACCGTCTCGTGGAAATGGGGAACAGCGTCGTGGTGGTCGAACATGACCCTGCAATCATCCGCTTCTGCGATGAAGTGATCGACCTCGGGCCCGGCGGGGGAGACAGGGGAGGGGAGGTGGTCTACCAGGGGCCTCCCGACGGGCTTGCTGACTGTGAACGCAGCCTGACGGGTGCCTTCCTTGCGGGAAGGGTCGTGGAACCGGATCGGGGGGATGCGCCTGAAAGCCTTGCACCGAGCGGAATGCTGGTCGTCAGGGGTGCTCGTGAGAATAACCTGAAGAACGTTCGAGTCGAATTTCCCCTGGGACTCCTCACGGGAGTCAGCGGAGTGTCGGGGTCCGGAAAGAGCACTCTCGTGGAAAAAGTGCTTTACTCCACATGGCTCAGACAGGCGCGAATGCCCACTGAATCACCCGGTTCCTGCGACGGTCTCGAAGGTGCGGAATACATCGACGAAATGCTTCTCATCGACCAGCAGCCCATCGGTCGATCTCCCCGAGCGAACCTGTTGACCTACACTCGATCCCTCGACCCGCTTCGCAAAATGCTTGCAAATACTGCGGAAGCTGTGGCTCGGGGCTACACATCCAGGCATTTCTCCTTCAATACGCCGGGAGGCCGATGTGATCTGTGCAAGGGGGAAGGTTTCGAACGCGTGGAAATGCAGTTCCTGGCGGACGTGTTCATACGATGTCCGCAGTGCGAGGGAAGGCGGTTTAAGGACGAAATCCTGGAAATCAAGGTCCGGGGACTTTCCATTGGAGACATGCTGCAGTGCACGGCAAGAGAGCTTATCGATGGGTTTCAGGATATTGAAGGTTTGGTGAAAACACTCAACCCGATTGTTGAAATCGGCCTCGATTACCTTCGCCTCGGGCAGCCTCTCAGTACCCTTTCCGGGGGAGAAGCCCAGCGTCTGAAGCTGGTTCGCTTCTTGACCCCGTACGGGAGGCCGACATCGAGGAACCCCGGGCGGGGTCACGAAAGACGCACCTTTTTCATCCTGGACGAACCCACCACCGGTCTTCATCCCCATGACATGCAAAAACTGATCAAGGTGCTGAGACAGTTGACGAGGATGGGGAATACCGTGCTGGTGGTGGAACACAACCTGGAATTCCTCGAGTCGTGCGACTGGATCATTGATCTCGGCCCCGGGGGAGGCGAGCACGGCGGTGAGGTGGTCATCGCAGGACGTCCGGACACGGTGGCAAATCATCCCGGCAGTTTTACGGGCGAGTTCCTCAAGAAGAAAAGGGAACGAACGGCTGAAGCGAGTCAGCCCTCTGTTTCGCCTTTCCGGGAAAAGGCACCCGGGGAGCGAAGCCGCGAGATCGTGGTGAGGGGTGCAAAGGAGCATAATCTTCAGCTCGAAGAAATACACCTCCCAAGGAACCGGATGATCGTCCTGACCGGCCTCAGCGGTTCGGGAAAATCCACCCTGGCATTCGATGTTCTTTTCGCGGAAGGGCAGCGGCGTTACCTCGAGTGCCTGTCCGCCTATGTTCGTCAGTACTTCAAGATCATGGAGAAACCGAACGTCGACCAGATCATCGGGCTGCCTCCCACCATCGCCATAGAACAGCGAACCAGCCGCCTGACCCGGCGCTCGACCGTCGGGACCATCACGGAGATCTACCACTTTCTGAGGCTCATCTATTCGAAGCTCGGAAAACAAAGATGCCCGTATTGCGGCCGCGACCTGGAAGCCCTCACCGGCGACCGTATACTCACCCTCGTTCAACAGGATCTGAAGCGGGAAGGGACGACTCTTCTGGCTCCTCTTGTTCGGGGACGCAAGGGGGTCTACCGGGATCTCTTCACACGCCTGAAGAACATGGGCTTCAGCACGGTGCAGGTAGACGGCCGCCGGGTGCCCCTCGATCCTGTTCCGACCCTGGCCAGACACAGGGAACACGACATTGCAGTGGTCTTTTCCGCACCGCAGGAAGCGGGCCCGGCCCGGCCGATTACCGCGGACAGGGTGAGGCAGGCTCTGGCAATGGGGGGCGGCACGCTGTATATCGAGGGCGACGAGGACAAGGTATACAGCGAGCACCTGTACTGTTCGCACTGCGAAAAGGGCTTCGCCCCGCTCGATCCGCGTCTTTTTTCGTTCAACAGCCGCCATGGAGCCTGCTCCAGGTGCACGGGGCTGGGCGCCGTGAGAAAGCTCGATCTCGATCGCTTAACTGGGCCCGGTGGTCTGCCGCTGCAAGACGGGCTGTTTCAGCTCTTCAGGCTTTCAAAGTGGGAAGGACCGTTCAAGACCGCCATGAGGAAGCTCGAACGCTTCTGGCTCGAAAAACTGCACGTGGATCCTGTTCAGCCTTTCGAAGGACTCGATCCGGAAACCCGCTCCCAAATGCTGCATGGAGCCGGCAGAAAGTCGCCGGGGCTCCTTCCCCTGATGGAACAGGTGACCGTGGACGACAGGATATGGAAGAGCCTCGATGATTTCTTCGACGATGTTCCGTGCCCCGAATGCAAAGGAGAACGCCTCAACGCCCAGGCCCGTTCCGTTGTCTTCCACGGGTGGCTCCTTGGCGAACTGGTGCATTTGGGCATTTCTGATTTTGAGAGACAATGGAACAGCATGAAATGCGAGCCTCACGAAATGCCCGTTATGGGGCCGATTTCAAAGGAAATCGGAGAGAGGCTGACCTTTCTGAAGAACGTCGGGCTGGACTATCTTGCCCTTGACCGCCCGGGAGATACCCTGTCAGGCGGAGAAACACAGCGCATCCGGCTTGCGGCCCAGCTCGGTTCGAATCTGCGAGGCGTGTGCTATGTCCTCGACGAGCCGACCATCGGCCTTCATCCCGAAGATAACGAACGACTGCTTTACAGCCTGCATACACTCAGGGAAAAGGGAAACACCATCATCGTTGTGGAGCATGACGCGGAAACCATGAGGCAGGCTGACCTACTCGTTGAACTGGGACCCGAAGCAGGCAAGGAGGGAGGGCGTCTCGTAGCGCAGGGAAATTTCCGGAGCCTCTGTCAGGACGCCGGGACACTCGCCGGGAAGTGGTTCGGCAATAAGCTTTCCGAATTGTACCGTTCCACGGAAAGAAAGGAGCCGGGGAAAGACGGCTGGCTGAAGGTCGACGGGGCTCGAAAGAGGAACCTCAAGGGCATCGATGTTCGCATTCCGTTGGGAACCCTCACCTGCATTACAGGGGTTTCCGGGGCCGGGAAGAGCACCCTGGTCCATGATGTCATCTACGAAGGGCTGGTTCGGAGATCGGGCAGGCGGACGGAGCACTCCGAAACCAGGGCATGGGACCGCATGGAGGGTCAGGAAGCCATTCACAGGGTTCTCGAAGTGGACCATAACCCCATCGGGCGCACTCCCCGTTCCATTCCGGCCACCTATGTCGGAATCTGGGATGAGATTCGCCGAGTCTACGCAATGCTTCCGGAATCCAGGACAAGAGGCTTCCAGGCGGGGCGCTTTTCGTTCAATGTGAAGGGAGGCCGCTGCGAGGAATGCAAGGGGCAGGGGCAGGTTCGAGTGGAAATGCACTTTCTGCCGGATGTTTTTGTGCCCTGCGAGTCCTGTGGAGGCAAACGATTCAATTCCGAAACCCTGGAAGTGCGATACAAGGGGAAAAGCATCGCCGATGTGCTTGCTTTGACCATCGAAGAGGCGCGCCGGTTCTTCGATGCATTCACCCGGATCGCCAGGCCTCTCGGCATCCTGGGAAACCTCGGCCTCGGGTACCTCACTCTCGGTCAGCCCAGTCCGACCCTCTCGGGAGGCGAAGCGCAGCGGATCAAGCTCGCCAGTGAACTGGGGAACAACAGGAAGCCCACACTGTATATTCTCGACGAACCGACCACCGGCCTGCACCGTGCGGATGTCAGGAGGCTCCTCGATGTTCTCCGCGCCCTCGCGAACCACGGACATACGGTGCTGGTCATCGAACACAACATGGACCTGGTGTGGGCGAGCGATTACGTCCTGGACATCGGGCCGGGAAGCGGGGACCAGGGGGGATGGATCGTAGCGGAAGGTTCCCCCCTGCAGGTGATGGAACACGCGGACCGTTCAGCTACGGCGCGGGCACTCCGGGAGCACCTGCGATTGGATGCGACGGCCTGTTGAAGCACGCTTTTTGTCCGGGCAAACCCCTGTGTTCAGATGTATCTCGGAGACCGGGTTTTCACCTGCCCGAAGAAACCTCGGCGGAACATGCCGGGAAAGCCCCTTTCAGCCTGTCCAGGAAAAGGTTCATATTCCGGCTTATTTCCAGGATGTGCTGCGGGCGGGAGAGGATGGTTCCTTCGTCCTGGATGTATGCGCCTGCGGTCAGTTCGTCCCGGCAGTGGGAGATGAGAAGACGAATGCTCTCCCCCGAGGATTCCAGGTGGAACTGGAGGCCTGTCACACGGCCTCCATCGTACTGGAATGCCTGCACCGCACAGGCTTCGCTTTCAGCAGTTCTTTCCGCCCCGGGAGGAAGATGAAACGTGTCTCCATGCCAGTGGAAGGCTGTGAACCGATCGGGAAGAACGCTGAATAACCGGGAGGCCCGGGCTTCAGGGGTCAGCGAGACGTTGAACCAGCCGATCTCCTTGTGCGGATTCCTGTAGACACGTCCGCCCAGCACGTCGGCAATAAGTTGAGCTCCCAGGCAGATGCCGAGTACGACTTTTCCACTCTGAATCGCTTTTTCGATGAATTTCTTTTCCTCTTTGAGCCAGGGATAACTGCTTTCTTCGTAGATATTCATCGGCCCGCCCATGACGACCAGCCAGTCGACGGCGTCCAGGGCCGGCGGGTTCGCCCCGGCGTAAAGTCGAGTGCCCGTAATGGAAAATCCTCGAACCCTTGCCCAATTCTCGATATTTGCGAGCCCCTCGAACGGAACATGCTGCAGGTAATGCAATTTCATGCTTTTCTCCTTGATATTCAGGTCGTAAAGACTCTTTGTTACATTAACAAGAAATGTGCCACAACTTATTGATGGCATGTGCGCACCTCTTCAGCTTTGTGGTCCACCCTGCGTGGGCTGTAGAACCGGGACAGGACTCCACGATGACGGCACTCGGATTGAGTAACGAAACCGGTTCATTCATGTTCGTGATTACACCGTCGTTGCGGCGGGCATGAGCGTTTTCTGAAAAGCCTTCGGAAAGACAGCGCCTTTATTTTCGCAAGAAGAAGCCACGGATCTCATTTTATGGAACCAAATGGGCACTCTTTCGCGGCAGTCGGAACAGAATTGGTTCATCCGGCAAACGCTTTACAAACGCTTATCCGGACAGTTGCCGCACAAAGGTGGAATACACCGGCAACAACGTCATTCCCGCAAAAAAAGGGAGAGTCTTCTGTTCGGCCTGCTCAATGCCTGGTATCAATGGTGCAGGGGTACATGTCGAATAATCGAGACATCAGACCGTGCTCCAATGGACCTGACAGGTGCTTGATACAACTCCGCCGTGTGCGCCTCCAGGGTTCTTTCCGCTTCAGGACAGGCATGTTCGACTTTGCATGGCCTGTCTACCCATGTCATATCCGTGGAGAATGCCGGGTTGCGCGATATACCTTTTTATCGTCTTTTGTGGTACTGAACGGAATGAACGGCAGTGACAGATGGTGCGTGGCCGGGAGGTTTCGAGGGTCCGAGAATGCGACTGTTTTGAATTTCTGCCGGACCGGGTCTCGGGGAAAGGCTGCTGCAGTGAGGTCACGGATAGTCCTTTGGCTGGTGGTTCTGTCTATCCTGTACTCGTGGGCGGGATCGTCGAGTTGGGCGAAGACCGCCTGGGGAAAGTCGGCCACGGTGGAAAAAGGCGTGGATGCCCGGCTGCTCATGGCGGCGAAGGCGGATAGAAAGGACGGCGAACCTTTTGATGTAAAGCTTCATGATCTTGAACTCATCGACCAGGATGAGCGAAGAGTGAAGTTCAAGAGTGATGTCATTGGGGACAGGGTCGCAGTGATCATCCCGTTCTATACGTCCTGCACCACCTCCTATCCCGTACTCATCTTCATGTTCACCCGGTTGCAGGACATGCTGGGAGACCGGCTGGGAAAGGATGTGGTGCTCGTATCCATAACCGTGGACCCGCGCACGGACAGCCCCGTAAGGTTGAAGGCGTACGCAGGCCGGCAGAAGGCGAAACCCGGCTGGGTGTTCCTCACCGGTGACCGCAATCACCTGGGACGGGTGCTGCTGGGAGCGGGAGCCCTTTTTTCATCCAATGTCGACGAACACAATCATATTCCCGTTACAGTGGTGGGACGGGACGGCGGACAATGGAGGCGCCTGCACGGCTTTCCCCGCCCCGAGCAGGTCCTCGATCGGATCGAGGGCCTGTTGGCCGATGGAACGGCTCGGGGAAAAGTGGAGAGTTAAAGGGGTTCATTCGGCAAACTCTTACCCGGACAGATGTCGCACAAAGGTGGAATACATCCACAACAGCGTCACTGCTGCAACAGCGTCACACTCGAAACAGCGTCATTCCCACAACATCGTCATTTCCGCGAAGGCGGGAATCCAGGAAGGGCAACCGTGCATGGCGAAACAATTTCAGAAAAGGGAAAGAGCCTGTGACGACATGGGCGGAACAGGGCAATACCGGGTGGAGAAACCTTTGTGGCAAGATCTGCGCTGAGACTGGATTCCCGCCCTTTGCGGGAATGACGTTGTAAACCGGAATGACGTTGGAATGCCGAATGCCGCTGTGATGTGGAATGCTGTTGGGATGCCATCGATCCTTTGCGTGAAAAACGTCGGATGCGTGAAAAGCACCGGAGGTACTCGTTTGCCGGATGAACCGTTAAGGGGCGCGTGGCACTCGGTGTGAAGCATTGAGGCATCGAGTTTCTTCGGGATGGATAGGGGGTGATTCAGCTTTCCCCTTCCGGATGCTGCGGGTTCTTCGAGTTGGCTGAAGACATGAACGAATCTATCCTGGTTGCGAACTGAGGAGGAGGCGGGCGGCATGATCATGAGATTCCTCGTTGCAGCAGTGCTGATTGTTCTGACGTGCGGGACTGTTTGCGCTCAGAATGAGGACGAGATGCGGCAGCATCCCGACTGTGTTTATTGTGGCATGGACAGGCGACAGTACGCACACAGTCGAATGCTGGTCGAATACGACGATGGTTCCGTTGCGGGTACCTGCAGCATCCACTGTGCGGCCGTCGATTTTGCCGTGAACATTGACAAGACGCCCGGCGCGATCCGGGTGGGAGAGTTGGATACCGGGAAGTTGATCGACGCGGAGACAGCGATCTGGGTCATCGGGGGCAGCAGGCCGGGGGTCATGACCAGGAGAGCGAAGTGGGCTTTTTCGGGCAGGATGGAGGCAGAAAGATTCAGGAGAGAGCACGGCGGTACCGTGGGTACTTTTGAAGATGCCATGAAGGCTGCATACGAAGACATGTACATGGACACAAAGATGATCCGCGAGAAGCGGAGGATGAAAAAGACACGGGAAGGACAGGGATAGACGGCACAGCGGGTGGGAAAGAGGGCGATAGACAGTGGACCTGTTGTCTGCCTGCCAGGGTGGAACCGGGACATTCGATGTGAACGCATTCGAGGTGAACGCATGAAGATCCTGCTTATGCTTCTCCTTCTTCTGCAGCCGTGCAGTCCGTCGCGGGCCTTGGCGGAGGACATGAAGCCCGTTGACGTGAAGAAGACGGACAAGTGCCCGGTGTGTGGCATGTTTGTGGCCAGGTATCCGGATTTCATCGCACAGGTTATCTTTGAGGACGGTTCGTACGCGGTGTTCGACGGTGCCAAGGACATGTTCAAATACATCTTCAACCTGTCCAGGTACAATCCGGGAAAGAGCTCTTCGGACATTGCGGCGATCTACGTGACGGATTATTACAGCCTGGATCCCATCGATGGTTGGAAGGCCGGCTATGTGACAGGGAGCGACGTGTACGGACCGATGGGTCACGAACTGATTCCGTTCGGGAAGGACGAGGACGCCCGCGAATTCATGGTTGACCACGCGGGCAAGTCCTTGTTGAAGTTTGAATCGATTACGCAAGAGGTGGTGCGGAGTCTCGATTGATGGCCGGCAGAAGGTCCAGTATCTTTGCGGTATACCTACTGATCCACCTTTGCATCCTGGCGCTTCTGTGGGCGCATGCGCAACCGGGGCAATCGAGAGCTCGGCCGGACCTGGAACTCAAACGACAGATGGTCGGCAGTCTTGGACTCACCGATCTGTGCCTGTTCACCGAAGCCCGCTACACTCGGCATCCCGCCATGGCCGACTCGAATGCACCTTTCCAGGATCACCCCATGTCCTTCGATCATTTCCCTTCGGGTTCCATCGTAACGGTTCCCGAACATCTTCGATATGAATCCGGGAAGCCGTAAAATGACGTTCATCCAAAAACAGCGGAACATTCTGGATGTTGCCCTGTGTTCGCTTCTTCGCAGAAAAGGGAAGAACCTTTCTCTCGTGGTGGCCTACGTTTTCGTGATCTTTCTGCTTTCTTCCGTGATGTTTATAACGGATGCACTGAAGCGGGAAGCGTCCTTCGTTTTGAAGGACACTCCGGAAATGGTTGTGCAAAGACTGGTTGCAGGCAGGCATGAACTTGTACCGACGGCCTATGCGAAGGTCATCGGAAAGATAAAAGGCGTTCAGTCAGTGAGTGCCCGTCTCTGGGGGTATTATTATGACGCAACCAACGGTGCAAATTACACTCTCATTGTTCACCAGGACTTGATCACCAGCCCGGGGAGCATTATGGTCGGCAGGGGTGTGGCCCGGCACCTGTCTGCGGGAGAAAACGGCACGATCCCATTTAAGGCCTGTGATGGATCGTATCTCTTCCTCGAGATCCGGTCTGTCCTGCCCTCCGAATCCGAACTGGTTTCGGCGGACCTGGTGCTGATGTCCGAGCTCGATTTCAGGAGGCTCTTCCAAATGCCCGAGGGATATGCGACGGACCTGGTGCTGCGGGTGCGCAACGTAAGGGAACTATCCACCATTGCAGCCAAGGTCGTACAGCTTCTGCCGGATACACGGCCTGTTTCAAGGGATGAAATCCTGAGAACCTATGATGCGGTGTTCAGTTGGAGAAGTGGACTCGTCATCGTCATTTTTGCCGGAGCCCTGTGCGCGTTTCTCATCCTGGCGTGGGACAAGGCTACCGGACTGAGCGCCGAGGAAAAGCGGGAAATCGGACTGTTGAAAGCGGTGGGCTGGGAGACATCGGATGTTCTCCTGATGAAGTTCTGGGAAGGAATGGCCGTTTCCCTCGTTTCCTTCCTTACCGGGATCATCCTTGCCTACCTGCACATTTTCTTCACGTCGGCCAGCCTGTTCGAGCCGGCACTCAAGGGATGGTCCGTGCTTTACCCGGACTTCAGGCTGACTCCTTTTATTGACGGGCAGCATGCGGCGACCCTGTTCTTCCTGACTGTCGTTCCCTATACGGCGGCAACCATTGTGCCTTCCTGGAGAACAGCCACCATGGATCCCGATTCGGTGATGAGAAGCTGAGCGAGCCATGATCGAAATCAAGAATATCCGAAAGGTGTTCAACGCCGGTAAGACCAATGAGTTTGCGGCGATAGACGGCGTGAGCCTACAGGTCGATTCGGACCGGATTACGGTTTTCAAGGGGCCCAGCGGTTCGGGAAAAACCACGCTGCTCAGCATCCTGGGCTGCATGGTCAGGCCGACGTCGGGAAGAATCGAGGTGAACGGGAGGGAGATCACGAGTCTGCCAGAGCAGTTCCTGGCCGAGATCCGACGTTCCGGCTTCGGGTTCATCTTCCAGCAGTATAATCTCATTCGAGGAATGACCGCTCTTGAGAACGTCATGATCCCCTCCTATCCGACCGGAGAGAGACGTTCCTCCCTGAAGAAGAGGGCCGTTGAACTCCTGGACCTGTTCAACGTGTCGCACAAGGCCGGGTCCAGAGTGGAAGAGCTGTCAGGAGGGGAAGCCCAGCGTGTGACCATCGCAAGAGCCCTCATGAACAACCCCCGGTTCGTCATCGCCGACGAACCCACTGCGCACCTCGATACGAAACTGTCCCGGGAATTCATGGACATCATGCTGGGACTCAAAACAGAAGGGAAAACCATCCTCATTGCCAGTCATGACCCCGTTGTCTGCGATTCAATCGCCGTCGACCGGCTGGTCGGCATGAGGGACGGACGAATCACCACGGTGGACGACAGACGGTGATCTTTCATCCCGCGATAATTGCCCTTTCGGCCGGGTCTCTCCTCGTCAGCCTGATGCTGCTGTATTCGGCCTTCCATGGAATACGAATCCTGAGGAACTGGGATATGGGGAGCGGCAGCGAAAGCCAGCTGCAACTCGAACGGCGCACCTATCTCATTTCCACCCTGGTGGCCTGCGCACTGGGGTTTCAGCTTCTTTCTCTTTTCCTGTTCATCCATACGGTGGACTGTATGAGCGGTCTTTTTGTCGGGGCCATGTGCGCGGCCGGCAGTCTGAAGGTCAACCCGTTCGGCTACCCGGCCATTGTGCTCAGGGTCATCAATTCCATCCTGGCCGGGCAGTGGCTTATGATCAACCATGCGGACAACAAAGCCTTCGACTACCCCCTGATAAGGAAGAAATACGGCATGCTCCTGGTGATCATGCCTCTCATCGTGGCGGAAACCGCAATTCAGGGAGCTTACTTTATGGGTCTAAAGCCCGAGGTCATCACCTCCTGCTGCGGTGTTCTCTTCAGCGCGGATTCAGAGGGATGGGCATCCGGCATGGCGGCGCTGCCGCCCGTACCGGTTGCCATTGCATTCTACGGATTCATGGCTGCGACGATTTCTGCCGGAATCCTGTTCTACACACGGGGCGTCGGACCTTATCTTTTTGCGGGATTGAACCTGTGCGCGGCAACGGCGTGCGTGATCGCTCTCATCTGCTTGATATCCCCCTATTTCTACGAGTCTCCGACTCACCACTGCCCTTTCTGTATTCTCCAGGGAGAATATCGTTACGTGGGATATGCATTCTACCTGACTCTTCTGGCGGGAGCAGCGGCGGGACTGGGAGTCGGGACGCTCACGCCGTTCCAGGGCGTGGAAAGTCTGAAACGAATCATCCCCGAACTCCAGCGCACACTTGCCCTCGTTTCCATCCTTTCCTATTCGGGATTCGTGGTGGTGGCAGTCTCGGGAATACTCTTCTCCAATCTGCGTTTGACCGGGTATTGATCCGGTCAGCTGATCTCTCAATAACGGGCCAGGCAGTTCCGGTATTTTCTGATGAACGCGTTCAGAAACCCGGGGCGACAGGTGGAACCGGATGGAGCGTTGGGTGTAGACGGAGCGGATGCTGGAAGCCTTCGAAAAAGGAATGAAAGGAGGAGTTGGGTTCAACCTGGGTCGCTGGGTCCAGTGCCGAAGCTCATTCGAACTCCTCCGATTCCTCGGTGGTGTAAAAGAGATTCAGGTCGTCCCTGGAGATCTTCGCCAGTTCATTGTTCAACAGGTATTCTTCGGACTTTTGCCTGAATTTCTTTGCCTGAACCTCCATTTGCGTCAGCCTTTTCGTCAGCCCCCGGGAAACCAGCATGGCTTTGATCTCGTCAAAAATGGACTGACTGCCCGAGAGTAGCCTGCCCTCGTGGAGTATCTTGCACGCGACCATTCTCTTGAACGTGTCAAAAAGCAGCTGCTCTTTGACTCGTTCCATGTCTTTGACCACATAATCGATCTCTTCCCTGACACTGGGTGAAATCAGGGTGTAATATTTTTCCCTGTAGATTGCCTCGTCGAGACTCTTCAGAAAGTCCCTGGACACGCTGTCATCGGCCACCACGACAAGATCGATATCGGAACCATTGACCAGTTCGCCAGTGCTTTGCTCGGGGCGCGGGACGTCGTGAGCCATGTCATAAACGATGTCTCCCGCGATGATGAAACATATCCGGCCCTCGCTCGGCCAATCCTTCGAAAGCCTGCTCCTCAGGCCCTCGACAATCCTGAGTGCCAGGGCAAGCTTTGCGCGACTCACCTCCCGGATGTGCCGTGTAGTTGCATCTGCTCTGAGATCAAGGGATTGGGCACCACCTGCAAGTCCGACAAGGGTATAGGTCATGAACTCCCTGAGGATAGAAGGCGAGAGCCTGGCAAAGCCTTCGACCTTTCTGTCCAGCCTGAGGTAGCGGGAGCCGATTCTGCGGACCTCCAGGGCTTCGGACTGACGGCAGGTCCTCCAGAGGGCAAGGGGTTTTACACGCAGGGCCTCGATGATCTCCGATCCTGTCAGCGGCCCTCTCTCTTCAATAATCTTGACAAGTTTCCCTTCCATGTCCTTGTCCAGTGACATCGTTTTTGGCTTTCTTTGCTTCGATTCAGGATCGGATTCCAAAAGGAACAGGCGGCTCGAAGGCCGCCCGTACCCAGTGCAATGGGGCGTGAATCATCCAAGCCGCCCTGTTTCGGGATTCCGAACAAAAGACAGGTTGTGGACAGGTTCATAAGGCATGCCGCGCATATCGATGATCTCGAAGCCCTTCCTGTCCACCTCGTGTCTCGCCTTGAGCAGCTGGGATGCGGCAAGCTCATCGAGAACGTAGATCATGCTTCCCCCTTCAGCAGCATACTTCTGACTGTAGCTGATGGGAACATCCGGCGTGACGTCTCCAAGGATCGCCTCGGTCACAGGGTTTGTTTTCCGGGCTCCATTGGCTACGAGCACCACCGTTCGTGCTTTGTACACCTGCTCGGCACCCATGGAAACGGCATACCAGGGACTTCGTTCTCTGCTGTCGAAGTGCCCGTCTTCCACTGCATTGGAGACGGTGTTGTCGTCCAGCTTAACCAGCATCACCCTGTTTCCGTCAAACGGGATTCCGCTTTCATGGAATGCCACATGACCCCGTCCACCCACTCCAATGATCTGCAGGTCGATGCCTCCGCAGGCTTCGATCTTTTTCCAGTAAGCGTCGAGGACCTCTTCCAGAATCATCTTGAGATATCCTTGAGCGTGATCCTTGATGACCACCGCCTTGCCCCGATCAATGCCCTGGAGTTCATAGAAATCCCGGTGTTCGTCGAGAGCCCTGATCAACCGGTCCTGGTCGATCAAGGTTCCCCAGGGTACGTTGGTCTCATGGAACTTGTCCTGCAGGAGACCGAAGAATTCGGCGATCATAAAATAGCAGTACGACTCACAGTGCATGACCCGCTGCTGTGCGTTTTCTCCGGTAAGCCCGACGTATTCATCGAGGTTGAAGGTTCGAATCCTGCGGGCATCGATACGTCCCGCGTTGAAGGCCTTGGCGAGGTGTTTATAAACGCCGGAGGGAGAATTCCCCGTGGCAAGACCCAGCACATATTCATCCTTGATTGCCTGCTTGTCCTGGATATCCGCTTCGACCAGGTCTGCGGCCACCTTGCTCATTTGATCCCAGTTTTCCGTTACGTAGATCTTCAACGCCATAAGCGGTTCCTCTCGACAGGATGAATCTCGGGTAAACAAACTCTCCTGCCCCGTTACCCAAAGAAGGCCGGAGACTTTCTCGAGAGCCTTCCGCCTACCCGATGGCGGCCTTCACCGCATCGGAAATCTGCTGGCAGTACTTCAGGGTGATTTCGTCGGTCGGCCCTTCGACCATCACCCGACACATGTTCTGGGTGCCCGAGTAGCGCACCAGTACACGCCCGTGATCACCCAGCGCCGACTCCACGTCCCTGATGGCCTCGACCACCTGCGGCAGGGTCGAGATGTCCGGCTTGCTCCTGACGTCGATATTGATCAGTTTCTGAGGATATACATCCATGAGTTGGGCAAGTTCGGAAAGTGGCTTGCCGGATTCCAGCATGGCCAGGATGAGCTGAATAGCCGTGAGAATGCCGTCTCCGGTGGTGTGATGATCGAGGAAGATAACATGCCCGGATTCTTCGCCTCCAAGAATGCTTCCCAGCCGCTGCATATCTTCCAGCACGTATCGGTCTCCCACCTTGGCGGCGTGGTGCTTGAACCCGTACTTCCTGCAGGCCAGGGTCAGGCCGAGATTACTCATGACCGTACTGACCAGCAGGTCGTTCTTGAGGCGACCTTTATCCTTGAACATCTTACCGCAGATGATCAGTATCTGGTCACCGGTGATCTCGCGGCCCTTTTCATCCACGGCGATGAGGCGGTCTCCGTCGCCGTCGAAGGCAAGACCTATGGCGGCCCCCGTCTCGAGGACACGTTTTCTGAGACCTTCAGTGTGCTGAGAACCGCAGCCTGCATTGATATTGATCCCGTTCGGTGTATTGTGAATCACCTGCAGGTCGGCTCCCAGTTCCGTGAAGCATTCGGGAGCCACCCTGTAGGTTGCGCCGTTTGCTGCATCGATCACCATCTTCATCCCTTCCATGGATTGTTCACGCGGGAAGGTGTTCTTGAGAAACACAATATAGCGGCCGAGAACGTCATCGATGCGATGGGCCTGTCCCATTCGGTCGACTGGGGGAAGCTTGTCGGCGAGCTTTCCGTCAAGGACGAGGTTTTCGATGACGGCTTCCTGTTCGTCGGACAACTTGAACCCATTTCCGCCGAATATCTTGATGCCGTTGTCCTGGTAGGGGTTGTGTGAGGCGGATATGACGATCCCGGCATCCGCACGCATGCTCCCGGTAATAAATGCGATCCCTGGAGTGGGCAGGACACCGACGAGATAAGGGTTCCCCCCCATGGACGTGATTCCTGCCAGGAGTGCACTTTCGAGCATATAGCCCGATATGCGCGTGTCTTTGCCGATAATGATCCGCGTTCGGTGTTTCTCCTTCTTCAGGACGTGCGTGACAGCCTGACCGACCAGGAACGCCATCGGGGCGTCCATCGGATACCGGTTTGCCACCCCCCTGATCCCATCTGTGCCGAACAAAGTACCCATAGATTTTCCTCCGTTAGCCGTCTGTATAATTCTATGTTATGTCTGCAAAAAGACCGAAGGATGGTAGAAGCGCTCCCGCTCTTCGGCACAACGCATCGACAATCTGCTGAAGCCACTTGACTCCATCCTGCGAAACAGCCGCGGGTAAGGCCTTTATGTGCTCGATATAATCTCCGTCGCCCTGCCCGCGATGTTTTTCGAAGGCACCCAGGAAATGTTCCCTCAGTTCAACCTCTGCACTGTCGAGGACGCCCTCGTCAAAAAGCTCGCATACCCCGTGGATGTGGTCATGCAATTCACAGGCTTGTCTCTCCGGCCTCGTCCCGCAACTGCATCTCTCATGGGCGCGGGAAACCTTCTGTGTCAGTGTGATAAGCCTGCTGGTGCGTTCCTTTCTGGCCAGAGTAATCTTGTCCAGTGCACCCTGGTAGATCAGATCGCCGAATTCCATGGTCGAAAAAAACGGCCTGCGTACGTGCCTGTACCAGGATTCGAGCGCCGTGAGGTTAGCCAGGTAGATGAGGTTGTTCTTGAGGATGCGGGCGAGTTGAGGATAACTGTGTGGTTTGTGATCCGAGACGAACGATCTGCCGCCTGTGCTCGAGATGATCTTGCCGTCTTCGACGATGTCTTGGCGCAGCACCGTTCCCGCAGCGACCACATTTCCATAGCCCAATCGCAGCGGCCCCACCATCCCGCCCTGACCTCCGAGGAAAATAGGGCGTTGATTCAACATCACCCCTCTCGGAACGTCACCGATCAGTGAAGGCGTCGTCTTGTCTCCATCGGGAGTATAATTGAAGTGAATGTATGAGCTCCCAACCTCACTGTGGTCCTTGCGGCTTGTTCCTCCGGCCATGAGGCAGTCGCAGAAATTGATCAGGCTCCCAAGAGTCACGAACGGAAACAGAATGGTCTGCTTCAAACCCACACAATGGGCGCCGTTGGCTTCCTCCTCCAGGATACACCCTTCGCGGACATGTGCGCCCAAAGCCATGTTGGACTTTTCCAGGAAGACGGACCCCTTGAAATAGCCGCCTTTCAGTTCGACTCTCGGGCCGATCTGACAGTTATCCACCGTCACCGGACCTTCCGCTCCGATTCTGGCTCCCTCCGCGATTACCGTCGATCTTCCGTAGATCCGGCAGCCGGGAAAGATCTTCACCCCGCTGCCGGAAATGTTCTCCAGGAGGACTTCCTCCCCGATATCGACGGTCAGCGGATTCGGGATGTCAACTCCTTTGAGGATCAGTCCAGAAATTTTATGATCATTTAAGGGCTTAAGTTCCATGAATGCCTCCATGCAGAGAATCGACTCATGCCCTGAACCATGGTTCATCAGCTCACATGTCTAAACACCACATTTCGGAAAAATGCAATAAGAGCCTGCTTGCGCTTTCTTTCCTGGATCTGGTAAGGAATCAGTTTCTGCGGCGGCCAACGGAGTAGGGACATCTCGTATTCCATGATTGCGCCGTACGCATTGTTGAGATACCAGGCATAGAGCAGGCCGAACAGAAGACCTGGAGGGAGAAACCCCTCGTGGTCATTGAGGGTTATTCGGTATGTTCTCGGATCGAGAGGGCTTCGAATCATCCGGGAAAGGGTCAGATACGTGTGCAGTTCCTCATCGTTGAGAAAACATCCGCGCTCCTCCACGGGGCGCAATGTGATCTCGTAATACCTTGAACCCCAGTTGCCTCCGGTATCACTCTCGTCCCATCGGCGTTTGTCAAGATATCTTCCAAGCAGGGATTCTCCAAGGGCAATCAACAGGTTTTCGCGAATACGCTCGGCGTCGTCACTCAACTGCCCGTGAATCTTAAGCATCCCAGTTTCCGGGTCATAGTATCCCAGCACATTGTCCCATTCGCTGCTCCTGTCCCAATCCGCCGGAGACACAATCTCGGCTCCTTTGAAGGCCTTCAGGTGATCGATGCGAATGTCTCGATTGTCCCAGACAAGATCCAGCATGGCCTGAAGAAGACCGGCAGGAGAAAAGTGTTTCCCGGCAAGAGCTTCTCTTGCAGCCGCCCGGTAGGCGCATAAAGGAAGGGACGTGGTGGAGGGACAATCGGCGGAAGGTGGAACCAGGTTGATCGATGACGCTCTTTCAGGTTTGAGATTGAAGCGTTGATGGGCGAACATCAGAGCCCGAACCGCCAGAGCAAACCTTTGAGGATCGTGATGGATGACCTGGGCAAGCTTCATCCTTCGTGTTGAATAGATGGTTGCCTCGATGGGTGTCACCTTGAGGCGCTCAACCCGCAGGCGGTCCAGGTAGATTGGGCGCTTCCCCTCCAGGGCGTAGTTGCAAAGGACGTTGCCCGGAACGTGCTCGAGATTGGCGCTCAACATCACATCGAACAATCCCGCGGCTCCACCGGGGACATTCTGCTCGTAAGCCTCCACCAACTCCGAAAGGTAAAAGCCGCGATTCCTGCTTCGCTGCGATATGTCGGTCTCGCCCTCCTGGATCCAGAAGTTGGCCCCTAGAATCTTCAGCGCCTTCGTGTTCTTCCGGATCGAATTGACGATGGACGGCAGCTGCAGGATCGGCATGAGACTGGTGTAAACGCTGCCCGGCGCAAAAATGATCAGGTCCGCTTCCTCGATGGCCCTGCAAAGGTCTCCACTTACGGCGGGATGCCCGCAATATTCCACCGCAACACGATCAATGGGGAAATTGCGACGGCAATGAGCCGACTTTTTCTGACCTCGAACCGCAACGCCGTTGGCGTATCTCAATACAAGCTGTCCCGGAGTGGCAGTAGCAGGGTGCAAACGGCCGGGTGTCGCTCCAATCGCCTGTGCTGTTGCATCGAGTCCGCTCCTGATCGCACTCGATTCCGGCGGGTGATTTGGAATACCGTGAGATTCCCGGAGAATGGCCGCCGTAAGAAGCAGGTTCCCCAGGCAGTGTCCTCCAGGCAGTATGGTTGGGCCTTCACCTTCCGGTGAGACATATCGACCGAGTGAGGACAGGAATCTATCGAGGGGTTCGGGACAGGATCGACGCAGATGGCCGGGCAGGAGAAGTGCAGGATTCGATACGAATCTCGAGTCTTGAAATCCCGGAGGAAAACGGTGATTGAAAATGCAGTGGATGACACGGACGAGTTGCATGACTGCAAAGTCGTCCAGGCCATACGTCGAACAAAGATTCTCGCGCCTAATCAACGACAGAAGGAGCTTCCGCAGATCACCGATTCCTATGATCGGTAGTTGCTGCAGGAGCAGCCCGGTTGACCCTCCATCGTCAGTGGTGCAAACGACGACATCGATAACAGGAAACTCCTCCTTGAGTCCCACAAAGGGATCATCAGGCCAGTCATCGAGCTGCGAGTTTCCACCCATCACCGTTGAAAGGCCTGTTCCGCCTCCAAATGCCACCACACGTGCGCCTCTGCATTCGAAATTCAACACCTCCTGAGCCAGACGCAACATCAGGTTGCCATCGGGCCGCCTGGGAGTCGTTCCATTCAATACAGTCTCCAGGAGTTCCTCGACATATTGACTGAGTTCGGCTCCCCTTATGCCTGCCATGTCTGCTCCTCCCACCGGTCATCAGAGGTTACGCATGTGTCTCCTGCAGTTTTCTGAGAACACGACTTAACATATTGGGCCGACTGCAGCCAACTGGATTTACACAAGTCGAACCCCCCGGAAGACTGGTCAGGGGCATGTGCGGTCACCTCGAAACATACTGCTCCCGGCAATGCCCTGCCGCAGGGGAGCAGTAGCCGTCGGACCAGGGAAACAGCAAGGGTTTTGTTCATCACAGGGCTGCAAAACAGGAAAAGCACAGGGAGGGAAATCGCCTGTTGGACTCCAACGAAGATGCCTCACGGTATCCCGGCTGCAGACCTGGACAGCGGCCGGGATACCCTCTCGACATCACATGAGATGCTTATCGGAAGGAAGAGAGAGCGTATTCGGCTGAGGACCAGGCAAAGCAGCCGTTGCTGCGGTTCTTGACGGAGCGGGGCTGAAAGGATGAAGGGAGCTTCCTGCAGCGGCATCGGGCAGAGCTCCTGCCGCAATCCAGTTCTCGATCAATTTCGCATCGTTGTCCGAGAGCCAGGGAGGCCCGTTCATGGGCATGCGCGGCCTGCTCGCTCCCCTGATGCGCTTGAGAAGCTCACTCTTTTCAGGAGACCCGGGAACCACCATCCTGCCGTTCCTGCTCCCCGCCATGGTGTTTTCATAGCTGTCCAGCCGCAGCCCGTAGGCGGGCCTCGGCCCGGCGTGGCACATAACGCAGTGCTGGTTGAAGACGGACGCCACGTCTGCATAGTTCGGAGCTGCCTTCTGTTGAGCCTGGATAGAAGAGGAAAGGCCGATGTGTGTGAAGGCCACGCACAACAGTACGACGAAGGATATGCATACCGTTTCCACATGTCTCATAGAATGCCTCCTTGCTCCAAGTTGTGGATACCTTGAAAGCCGATGTTCCGGAAATCAATGCTTCCAACGGTGAATCTTCTGCAGGGAACTGGCACTGGATGAGAATTCGCCGGAGGAAGATCTGCGGACAGATGGTTTCCGGACGGGGCGGAAGTGAGAGTCCCTGGCCGTGCACCCTTTGTTGAACCTTCTGTGTCCGAACTGCCCGGCTCTTCAGCACCTGATCAGAGTGGACCACGACACAGCCGGGGATACTTACCGCTGCTTCCTTCCGGACCTGACGGGGTTCGTATTCGTCTGTTGCGTGGTGTCCGATCGGCACCGAAAACGATAACAGCCGGTACAGAAGAAGCCCTCCAAAGGGGATTCAGCCCCGCTGAGCGGATTTCGGGCTACAGGGCACCGCTAGCTCCCCGCCTAGCACGACCAGGGCTTTCTTGTGAACCGTTTCCTGTAAGCATTTCCTACCATGTTTTCCATGGAAAAGCAAACAGGAGATGGATCCCACAGGTGATGCGAGCAAACGGGTCAGGTGCGGTCGGCCTCGTCCAGCAGGATGCAGCGGTTCAAATGGATGCCCAAAATCTCTCTCACCGTCGGTATGTCACCTCGTGACATCATATGCCTCCAGCCGCAGATGTGCAGAGGTGATGCGGGCTGAAAATCGTGGAGAACATCGAGGATCTTCCCGGCCAGGAAGGTTTCCCGCATTTTCCACCTGCGGCGGTCGATGGAGCATGCGGCTGTGGGGCGGCATGCGGAAGGGAGAGAGACATCTTCCCGAATGCGGCGGGCTGCTTCCCTGTAAAGGCTATCGGATGAAGGGTATGCGGTCGGAAGGGAGAGCAGTATTTCCAGGTTTTCGACCGTGAGCATCTCGGGCCAGGAGGCGATGGAACGGCAACTGAACCTGGAATGATCGGCGAGGAACAGCGGGACACCGAAACGCACCGCATACTCCCCTGCTGCACGGTATTCAAAGGGCAGAGAGATCTGCCTGTGCAGAGCGGCGATACGCGGATGTTTGAGTGCCTGCTTCCATTCGATCTTTGAACGGAGTGCTGCGGTCCTGAGATTGGAAAGGAGCGAGCGGCGAAGATTCTTTCCAGACCTTTTGCGGAAAAGAAAGCCGAAAGGGCTCAGCTCCACAAGTATCAGGTCCGGCCGAAAGGCACACAGGAACCGGTCAATCCTTCGATATCCTTTGGGATCGTGATGTACAGTCCCGAGCAGCACCAGCCTGGAGACGGAGCCATCCTCTTCTTCCTTCGAAACGAGGCTGTCCTGGCGACGGCTCCGGAATGTTTCCTTCATCCTGTTCGACAGTTCCGCGGTGCAGAAAGGAGTGCGCCCAGTTGATGGAAGTGATCGATATGGAGATGTGCCTTGAGTTTCGGGTTCTTGTAAGCGGCAAAAATCACGCCTGTTGCCTTGGCGAGTGCCTCGTCCACGGTCGAATCTCCAATAAAGAGAACTTCCGCTGCCGAGACATCGAAGGAAGTCAGGATTCGTTCCATGGTTTCGGGGTGAGGCTTGGGAAATTGGACATCGGATGCGGAAACGACCAGGTCGAAGTACTTGTCCAGATGATAGTGCCGCAGAAGTTCGTGAGTGGAAACAGTGCGATTGGTGGCCAGTGCTGTCTTGAAAGTGACCTTTATCCTTTCCAGGGTTTCGACGAGCCCGGGTTCGCAACGGAGGTGAGTATTGAACTCACTGAAATCGATCTGCTGTGCATAGGCCCATGCCCGCTCGAAACAGGGGCCGTCCCCCAGAAGAAACCCGAGGGACTCGCGCACAGGGTGCATGTGGATGTATTCCCGCTGGTCGGGACGGACGGGTGGTTGATCGACGTAAGCCAGGATGTGATTGTAGAAGAGATGGTTTGCTTCTTTTGAATCGAAAAGCACACCGTCACAATCGAAGACGATGACTTGCAGGAAGCTGCAAAGCGAGCCCTGCCTGTTATCCAGGTGCATAGAATCCAAAACTCCATTCCTCATTGCCGCATTGGCGGAAAATTTCCTCGGTGAACTCATCTCCCGGCAATCCTGCGGGAGATGGAAACCTTTACAAGGATGTAGTTATCGAATAGAGTACTTTATGTCAATTGCTTTGCTGAAGACATCGGAGCCGTTTGCAATATAACCGATAACGAACACTTCGGCACTCCGCCGGTTTTTTTCTGCGGGTATACGCCATGGACTATCAATTTGATTACCTTGTCATAGGGAGCGGTATCGCAGGATTGACCTTTGCCCTCAAGGCCGCACAAAATGGAAGCGTGGCGATCGTCACGAAGAAGAGCAAGGTGGAAACGAGTACCAACTATGCCCAGGGCGGCATCGCATCTGTCATGAGCGTGGACGATTCCTTCCAGCTGCACATCCAGGATACCCTGAATGCAGGAGACGGTCTCTGCCATCCGGACGTGGTCGAGCTTGTGGTGAAGACAGGCCCGGACCGTATCCGGGAACTGGTGGATCTCGGGGTGCCGTTCAATACGGGGACTTCGGGGAGTGCACCGTTCGACCTTGGCCGTGAAGGAGGCCACAGCAGGAACCGTATACTCCACGCACAGGACATGACGGGACAGGCCGTGGAGCGGGTTCTGATCTCCACGGCGGAAGCCAACCCCGCCATTCAGATATTTGAAGACCACCTTGTCATGGACCTGCTGATTCAACATCAATCTATCAAGGCTGGATCCGTCTCGCTCTATCAGCAGGACATCTGCCGCGGTGCCTACGTTCTTGACACGATCACTCGTGAGGTCCACACGTTCACCGCTCATGTCGTTCTTCTGTGCACGGGCGGCGCTGGCAAGGTGTATCTCTATACGAGCAATCCGGATGTCGCGACGGGAGACGGCCTGGCGATTGCCTATCGAGCGGGGGCGAAGCTGGCGAACCTCGAATTTGTCCAGTTCCATCCGACCTGCCTCTACCACCCTCATGCAAAAAACTTCCTGATCTCGGAAGCCGTTCGCGGAGAAGGTGGCAGGCTCATCGACCGCAGGGGGAGGGCCTTCATGCAGGACTATCATCCCCTGAAGGATCTGGCCTATCGAGACGTTGTGGCCAGGGCGATAGATACAGAAATGAAGAAAACAGGCGACGACTGCGTGTTCCTGGACATCAGCCACAGGGATCCCGAGTTCCTGGTGGGGCGTTTCCCGAACATCTACCAGAAGTGCCTTTCCCTGGGAATCGATATCACCAAGGACCCCATACCCGTCGTTCCTGCCGCTCACTACATGTGCGGCGGCATACTCACCGACCTGTCCGGACAGTCCAGCCTCGAAAACCTCTTTGCTCTGGGTGAATGCGCCTGCACCGGGCTCCACGGCGCCAACCGGCTTGCCAGCAACTCCTTGCTTGAAGCCATGGTTTTCGCTCACAATGCCGCCACAGCCTGCGCCGAACGCATAGAAGGATGGCGACGCCGGGATCTGCCGGAGATCCCGAAACGCCTGTCATCTTCAGGAAGAGTGGACGATCCGCAGAGCAGCGAAATGGTCCTCATCACCCATAACTGGGACATCATACGCCGCCTGATGTGGAACTACGTGGGAATCGTCAGGACAGACAAGAGACTTGCACTGGCAAAGAATCACATTGCGCAGATACGCATGGAAATCAGGGAACATATGCCGAACATTCCCTTGCACGGAGACCTGGTGGAACTGCAGAATCTCGCCCTCGTCGCCGAACTGATCATCCGCTGCGCCATCCAGAGAAAGGAGAGCCGCGGATTGCATTTCAATCTCGACCATCCGCATAAAGACGATGTGAACTGGCTGAAGGACACCATTGTGGCAAGAAATCCGGGCGAAGATGCGGTCAGCACGGTTCCGATCAAGCAGGTGGACACGGTTTAACGGGGAGGCGGGCCGATCTCGATGGTATCCGCCTCGACGATGGGGCCTGCGGCAGGCGGTGCTTCGAGGAGCCTGTTCGGATTCTGTTCCACGCGCATGGTGAGAAATCCGCCCATGAAACTAATTTCATAGTTTCTGTCGGACACATTCGCTTCCCGAAAGGATTCCCTGAATTTCCTGAACTGCTGCTTCGCCTTGTGATAGATATAAACAAACCCGCTGACCGCAAGGATAAAGGCGAACAGAAATACCCACATGGGTGTGGCGATCACCTTGCCGATAAACATGATTCCCGTCAGCAGTCCAAAGACGACCAGTACCTGGACTCCAATAATAAGGTAAAGGTAGAAGATCCCCTGGTTGATGGACTGCTCCGCCTTCCCGTCGTCCTTGGGCTTGGGTCGGTCCTGCTTCTTGAACGGGCTTTTGAACCACATATGTCACAATCCTTCTGCACAGGATATCCAGTTCATGGATCGTGAGCTTCCCCGGCGGAGTCAGGCAGAAGCCGACGGGACTCGCTTTCGATCAGCAACTGTTTATCCAGCCTGTATTTCTCCAGGTTGAATTGATTTTCGAGCATCTGCTTGGACAGTTTGTATCTCAGATAGATGATCCATGAGATCAGCAGACCGAAAAACAGGGCCGCACCAAGGAAGAACCATCTGTATTCCCGGATCGCCGCCGCAAACAACTTTGTGAAGTCTTCGATGAAATTGGGTACCATCCACAACAGCAATACCGCCACGAGAACAGCAAACCCGATGTGAAAAACGGACACGCGATCGAAGGCCCGGTGGAGCAGCCCGAACCGGCCCGCAGAATCGGCGGAATCGGCCGCTTCCCGCCCGCCGGCTTTTTCATCGCCGTAGAGGAGTGCCAGGTAAACCCGAATGAGGAACGCCGTCAGCAGGATCAGGCCTACGGGTATTCCGACTGCCGCGGTCATCCACGCTCTGAAAGGGAAAGGCAGTTGTTCGGATTCGAGCTTGATCGTGTAGTCCCTCAGTGGACCATGCGTATTCTCGAACAACATCTTCTCGTAACTGGTCAGCGTGCTGCCTTGAGCCTCCCAGACTTTTTCTCCTCCGGCGTTGGTTACGATCACTCGCGATTTCCGCCCTGCCTGACTGGCTGCACCCAGGTAGATGATCAGTTCCAGCACGAGAAAAAGGATCACGCTCACCGCCAGGATGATCTTTTGATACCGCTTTCCTTCGAATAGATCGATCAAACGCAATTTATCCGGCATGATTTTATGATTCGCAATCATGAAAATGGAGTCGACATCTTATGCACCCCGCCGCGGGGAGAGTGCTTTTCACTCTCCGCTTAACCCCGTGACAGAACCGGGGAAAACAGGGCTTACCCTCGCGCGGTAGGCTAACATTCGCCATGGAGCTAGTCAAATGAAATCACCCTTTCCGGGAGATGCTCAATTCTAACTTGTCCCCGATAAATTGAGAAGGCTTTCCTGCGCAAACCAGGTGTGTCTTAAGGCCGGACGGAAAGAGAAGCCGGCGGTCGGTCGCGATGTTTGGGGACAGGGGCTGCGAGGCGATCCAGAAAAAATGAACCCGGCAGAGCGTCTTTCTTTGCTGCCGGGTTCATGGATATGGTTCGACCTGGACGAACGGCGTAGCCGGACCGCTATGGAGCGGGGTTGAGTTCCCTTTCCCGCGGGAAGAGTGGCAGATACCGGTAGGAAAGAGAGATGATCAGGATGCAGTATGCCACCATGGCTATGCATGGAGCCCATTCGTAAACGGTGGGCACATAAATCTCCCATTTGTCGAAAGGCATGACCGGTGCAGCAATGGCCTGAACGGTCATGACGAAGCGGTTGATGCAAACGCCCACGCAGTTGAGGAAGAACATGCTGAACATAATGATATTGCTTTGCCGCGTTTGCGGTGTCAGCAGCAGGATGGCCGGGATGACTCCGCAGATGATGATTTCCGTCACCAGCAGCCAGATCCCGTAGGGGCCCCAGTAGAAATCGGTCAACTTCAGACCGGCTTCGGGAGCAAGCACGAGAGCCCAGTACAGTGTGTCGGCGATCTTGAGGGTAATGTAGAAAAGGAGAAGACCTCCGACGATCTTTGCGATCAGTTCGTAGACACTTCGATCTACCAGGTTCTTGCCGGTGACCTTTTCGATGGCTCTGCAGATCAAAGCGGTGAAACCCGGTCCGGAGGCAATGGCCGAGAATATGAACAGGAAGAAGGTCCAGGGCCAGATGAAGAATCCGGTCCTGTATGCGAAAGGCCGGGCAAAGAGCACGCCGGCGACGCCGCCCAGGGAGCCCTGGTGAAAAAAGCTGAGGAACGTGCCGGTCAGGGCGAAGATGGCCATGAGTTCGTGCAGGTTGTGGCCGAAGAGCCTGAGCGGCTTGATTTCACTCAACTTCCTGTTTTCAAGAACAATGGGTACATACTCGATGACCAGAACAATGGCATAACAGGTGATGCAGAAGATCACTTCCGTCAGCATGGAATGTACGTTGGCATGCCAGTAGCCGAACCAGCCCCTGATCGGCTGCCCGATCTCGAGAAGCAGGACCGCCAGGGCACCGGTGTAGCAGACAAACCCGACGATGACGGCAAGGTTGATGATCTTGTGCAGTTCTTTGAGAGCGGGAAAGAAGCGAGAGAGCCCGTAGTAGAGAAAACCGGAGAAAAAGGCTCCCGCCCCCAGCGCTATGATGGCCAGGTCCACGGTGATGTAGAGCCCGAATCCGAAATAGTCATTCAACCCGGTCAGGTTGAGTGCCTTGAGCAGAACCATAATCCCGGCATACACACCCCATCCGATGACTCCAAGCAGCACCAGAACCCAGAGCGCGAATGCAGGGAGTGGACATCGTTTAACTCCTTCCGGAATCAGTGCCTTATCCATTCTCGACCCCTTGTGTGAAAACTTGATTTGAACCGTACTGCCTCAGCGGCGGCAGGCAACCGTCCATCGCCGTTCGGAGAAGAGTTTCCTAAAAGCTGTTGTCGCCAAGTTTGTGGACCCATTGGTGCTTGCTGAGATAATACACCTTGGGCTCCGTGTTGAGCTTGGCCAGGATCCGGAAGGCACGCGGGTCTTTGGAAAGTTTGGCCACCTCGCTCTCAGGATCCAGCAGATTTCCAAAGGTTATGGCCTTCGTGGGACAGGCCTCCGCGCATGCCGGAACATAGGTCGCCTCGTTGGGATCGATCCCGTCGAGGTATGCCTTGGACCTTGCCTTGAGAAGCCTGTGGTGGCAGAAGGTGCACTTTTCCACCACGCCCCGCATCCGGGTGCTCACCTCGGGGCTGAGCATGGATTCCATGGACTTCGGCCACTTGGGATCCCACCAGTTGAAGTCCCGGGCATGATACGGACAGGCCACGATGCAATACCTGCATCCGATGCAGCGCGGATAGATGTGGTTCACGATCCCGCTGACCTCGTCCCTCGTTGTGGCGTTCACCGGGCAGACAAAAGTGCATGGTGAATGATGAGGCGAATCACAGTGCATGCACGGCCGGGGCAGATATGTAAACTGATAGTCGGGATATTCCTTGCCGTTCTGCAGATGATACACCTCCAGCCAGGTGATGGACCTCAACTTGTCCGATTCATCCGCTCGGAAAGACACATTGTTTTCGGCCTGACAGGCCACGCTGCATGCCATGCACCCGGTGCACCTGTCCAGATCGATCGCCATCCCGAATCTGACGCCGCTTTGAGAATGTCCATTTCCACTCACAGATTTCCCCCTTAAGCGCGACGCAACTGAGCACGCGTGGCCCAGACGGTACCCATGCCGGTAATCGGGTCCACCTGAACTTCGACTACACTGTTGGAATTGACGCCCTTGCCCTGAATATATTCGTCATACGCCGTGTGACCCAACCCCTGAGGCATGTAGATTGCCCCGGGCCGGGCAGCCTGGCTCAAATGAACCCGCACGGCCACTTCTCCCTGAGGAGTCTTCAAAACGGCTTTGCTGCCCTCGCTCATCCCCAACGGTCCCGCCGTCGACGGGTTGACTTCCACGAACAGGTCGTTCTTCTTGAGCACAAAATCCCAGAGTGTCTTGGTCATGAAAGGAGGATTTGCCAGGTTTTCACAAGACAGGGACAGCATCCCGTAGCTGAGCAGCAGAAGCGGGTATTCCTTTTCGTCGCCTGACGGTGGAAGGGGCTTGAAGTGGGGGAGATAAACCTGGTCGTCTTCCACGTTCAAACCTTTTCCCTGGATCGCCCGGAAGGCAAGTTCAATTTTGCCGGAATCCGTGTCCAACGCGGACCTCACATCGACAGGCACATCATACCAGCAGAAGCCTCCCGTCAGCTTCTTCCACAGGTCGGTTCCATCCTTGAAATTCGGGGAGACCGACACGGAACTCTGCAGCCTGGAAAGATCGATGTCCTTCTTATCCGCAACAGCGCCCCTTTTCGATGCAGCCAGCGCGTTGACCCGGTTCTTGAGATATTCCTCGTAGGACGCCCACGGAAGAGCGGCAGCCACATTCCCGCCCAGAGCCTTACTCAGCTGCAGGACCACGTCTCCGCTGTGTTTCGTGTCCTTCCGCGGTTTCAGTATGGGCCTCGATACGGCGTAATAAGCATAGGGAACCCCTGGAAGCCCGACCACATCCTCGAACCCTTCGAAGGCGGCATGATTGGGCAGGATGAGGTCAGCCGTCATGGCCGTTTCGTCCATGTAGGGCGACATCGAAACGACATACCCCACCTTGTCCAAGGCGGCCTTGAAAATCTTGTTCTCGGGCAGGCTGTAGGCGGGGTTGGCGTCATGTACGAAGAGCACTTCCAGGGGCGGAATCATCCCCCTGGTGAGAATGTCGAGGAATCCATAGATGCCGTTGCCGGGAAGGGGAACCCTGGTTCCCGGCACGGAACCGAGCTTGACCTGCGGGGCCCCGCCTTCAGCCGACGCGGCCGTCTGATCGTCGGCGGGTTGAAAAGGTACATCCGGGACCAGGCTCACAAGGCCGCCGCTTTTTAGATTGCCCCTCAACACGTTCAAGGCGAAGAAACTCATTTCATGATAGATGTTGCCCGGAACATTGTGCTGCCCGCCGCCCCATACGGCGACGGCATTGGCCGTGGAAGCGAACTCCCTGGCCAGCCCCTGAATCTTCGCCGCATCCACTCCCGTGCGTGCGGCCACCTGGTCGGGTGCATACGCCGCAGAAAGAGCGATCTTCTTAAAACCGCTCCGAACCTTCCCCTGCATGTCCGTCCAGTCCTCGAAACCCAGAACACCCCGGCTCACAAAGTCTGCGTCGTACAGGTTTTCCTTGACCATGACGTGAGCGATGCCCAGAGCGAGCAGGGCTTCCGTACCGGGGACCACGGGCACCCATTGGTCCGCCTTGGCAGCCGACATGGAACACCGCGATTCAACCTGAACCAGCTTTGCAGCTCCCTTGCCCGCGCCGTTCTTTTGCCATCGCATGAACGCCGCCTGCATTCTCGCTGGAGCTCCCCATCCCTCGACAAGCGCCGCTCCGAAGCTCAATACATAAGACGCGTTTTCCAAGGCGAAGGCGAGGGGGGAATCCTTGCCCAAAGCCAGCTTCGCCGTAGCGCGAAGGCTGTCGGAATGAGACGGCATCTTGAAGAGGCCAGGGGATCCGTATGCGGAAAAGAACCTCGCCCACAGGTCGTCCATGCTGTTCCACCGACTGCCCGTGATACACGCGACGCCACCCGGAGTTCCTTCCGACTTCAACCGGGCCAGCCTCTTGACCAGGTCGTCCAGAGCCTCACTCCACGATATGGGCTGGAAACCGGCGGCTTCCCCCCGTGCCCTGGTCTGTTTCATGGGCTGCTCGATGCGGTATGGGGCATAGAGATACTGAAGCGCCGCCGCACCCAGGGGACAGATACCTCCCGCGTTGACGGGATGGACAGGATTTCCTTCGAGAAAGATGGCCCGGTTGCCGTTGACGAGGCGGGCCTGGATTCCGCACCCTCCCTGACAGAGCGTGCAGACGGTAGGGACTGTAGTGATCGGCCCCCGTTCAGGGGACGGGCGCCATGACCAGTTCTGGCTCCAAATGGCGGTATCATCCGCCAAGCGCCATGGCATTGGTGAGAGCAAGGTACCACCCACCGCTCCAGCAGCAAACTGTAAGAAAGCTCTCCTCCCGAATTTCATTACATTCACCCTCTCATGAATGCCGTTCATTTATCGCATCAAGTAAGACGGACCGCTCCCTCGAGACCTGCCCCGACTCACTTATGGCACACCTGGCAGTTGTTGTTGGCCCCCATCTGGGCGTGGCATTTCTCGCAGTCGATCATCTTCATGGTAGACTTGCTGTAACCCGTAAGACGGTTTTCACTGTAAGGCGGAAGCTTTGCCTCCTTGGAAACATCGCGGTGACATTGAGTGCACTCGATGTTTTTTGCCTGATGGGGAGCATGAGAGAAAAAGACATTGTCGGGTTGCCACGCATACACCTTCCAGGGGATCTCCTGCTGCTTCTGAATGTATTCCTCCACCAGAATTCTCTCGGATTCCTCGGAGGTCATGGGGCTTTCATGACATTCCACACAGTTGTCGAGCCTGGGAATCCCTGAGTATGTCCCGTCGGGATTGAAAGAATGGCATTGGTCGCAGGTGGAATCCTGGTGCGCCACATGGCTGAAATTTAAGGGCTGAGCTTTCTCTGAAAAGAGAAGGTTGGGGAAGACGATCCAACCAAAAATAAGGGCAAGTATGAACCCTCCAAAGAAGAAGATCCCTCCCACCCCTTTTCCGGATGCGCTTTTTTTCTCTTCTTTCATAGGACAGCCTCGGTTGTTCCTGGATTTCAGTGTTTCCCGCCAATTAAATGTGAATAAACAAAACCGCCTTGAACTGAGCCGATGGTTATGTTGAAAATTGGAAGCAACGCGGTGGAAGGCCGGCTAAAAATAATTTTTCACAAAGGTTGAAATACTTAATCGCTTCTCGATTCTGTTGTCAAGAAAAAAAGCAACATACCGAATTTGCGATTATTCTTCAGTGAATGCACAATCCTGTGCAAACGAGTGTGAATCCATGTGCAATGTGCTGGTTCTTGTGATAACTTTCTGAAATGACAGGGCGAAAGAGTTGTTGTATTGATTGCTCGATATCCTTGCGCATGGCGTATAATGAATCAGTTTCCAAGGACATGTCGTTTCCGTATGAGTGCCGCCGCCCATGCGGGCGGAATGCCCGGGATTCTCGGGGCTTTCTGTGGATAGGGATGCGGAAAGGAGAGCGCACCATGCGCGCCATGACTTTCAATCTGCGGTTCGAAAACGATTCGGACGGGCAAAACTCATGGGACTTCAGACGTAATCTTGTTGTCGAAACGGTTCTGCGGTATGATCCATCGATTCTGGGCACCCAGGAAGGTACGAGGAACCAGCTGGATTATCTCGCTCGAAACCTCCCCGGTTATCGCATGCACGCTCCCGTTCGGGTGTGGGACGATACATGTCAGTACCCGACGCTGTTTTTCCGCGAGGATCAATTCGACGTTTCACAGGGTGGGGACATCTGGCTGTCCAGGACTCCAAATGTTCATCGAAGCAAGTCCTGGGACAGCGCTTTTCCTCGAATGATGAGCTGCGGTCTGTTTCTGCATCTCCCGTCGAAGAGGGAATTGCGGGTTGTGGTGACTCATCTTGACCATATGGGGGCTGAAGCGCGGATGGAACAGGCGGCCAGGATCGCGGACTGGGTTCTTGACCGAGGTGGTCCGTGCATCGTGATGGGGGACTTTAACGACAGCCCGGGTTCCCCTGTGCACCGGATCCTGACATCCTCGGATACCCGCCTGGAAGACACCTGGAATGCGCTTGGCGGGGACGAGAATACGGACAGTATGACTTATCATAAATTCCAGGGGATCCCCCAGGTGTGCCGCATGGACTGGATCCTTGTGAGCCGTGATTTTGTGGTTCGGGATGCGGTCGTCATCCGGGACCATGTGGAGGGATTATACCCGTCGGACCATTTCCCGTACATGGCGACTCTGGAATGGAGAGGGTAGGTACCGGCGCGGTGGTCGCCCTGCCGTTTCGGCAGGGAAGGAATCTTCAGAGATTTCCAGGAACACGGGATTGGAGAGATTGGACCGGACAGCGTGTCCGGGATGGTGTTTCCAGGGAGAAGAGATGAAAGACATTATAAGAGTTGCACTCATACAGCCCAAACCTTACCCCTCCTTCGATGATCCCAGGAACCTGGGCCATGCGCTGCAGTTGATGGAGAAATGCCGCGGCGAGAAGCTCGACCTCATCTGCTTTCCGGAATATTTTCCTTACCAGGGGGAGAAGGAACTGGCCAATGCGGCCCGGCATCACGGGACGCATATCATTGCGGGACTGGTGGAGGCCGAAGGGGAGAGGCTGTACAACACGGCCACATTGTTCAACCGCTCCGGCCAGATACTCGGCAGGCAGCGCAAGAGAAATATCGGGGCCATGGAAAGGAATCACCTGGGCATCTCCCCTGGTGACGGCGTCTTTCGCGCCTTTGTTACGGACTTTGGCAAGGTGGGAATGCCGGTTTGCGTGGATTTCTGGGGTCAGCCCGAGGCAGGGCGGCAATTGAGCAGCCAGGGTGTGGATTGCGTCATCAACATCAGCATATTCCCTTTGCTCAGAGGCCACTGGAAAACGGGAGCCCTGGTCAGGGCCTTTGATCATTTCATTCCCGTCGTGGGAGTGAATACCGCTGATTACAACGCCCTGATCGAGGGCAGAAGAGTTCACCAGTATGGAGGGCACAGTTTTGTGATTCAGCCTCCGAAACTCCTGGACAAGGAGGATTTCCGCAGGTGGCTCAAAAGCCTGGACACCCTGGAAAGCTGGGTCACGACCGAACTCGATGAATTGGAGCATGTGTCGGTCATCGACGTCAACCTGGCTGTGACCAGGCGATTTCGAAACGATTTCTTCGGAACGTTCGGATTCCAGAAACATTCCTGACGGGTGGTTTCCGCCCTTCATGGGAAATCCCGGTCGTTCCCGGATCCTTGCGCCGCACACTCAAGGGGGAAAGTGAAATGCAAAGGCCGAAACGGAACATCTATCTGAAACTGCATACACTCGACGCAGCCACCCAACTGTGGGCTCAAAAGACATCTTCATATCGCACTTCCGTTGGAACGGCCGCCACTCACGAGGCGCTCCACCGCGTGACGGCGCAGCCCGTCGTCGCTCTGAGGTCCGTGCCCCATTATCATGGCGCCGCAATGGACGGATTCGCCGTCCTGGCCCAGGACACTTTCGGAGCGGGGGAGACTCGGCCGGTTCGCCTGGTGAAAGGAACCTCCGCTTTTGCCGTGGATACGGGCGACCCGCTGCCCCCGGGCACGGATTCTGTAATCATGATCGAGCAGGTCGAAAACGTTTCCGGGGAGGAGATCGAAATCCGGGCAGCGGCTTTTCCATGGCAGCATGTACGTAAGGTCGGGGAGGACATTGTTGCAGGGGAACTGCTTCTGCCTCAAAATCACAGGTTGCGTCCCGCCGATCTCGGCGCCCTGCTCGCGGCGGGTATTGTCAGCCTGCCCGTTTATGCGAGGCCTGTCGTCTGGATACAGCCGACGGGCACGGAACTGATCGCGGCTCACAACGCTGCCGAAGCGGCTCCGGGCCAAATCATCGAATTCAACGGGCTGGTGCTGTCGGCGCTTTCGGACGAATACGGCGCAGAAGCGATGGTGCAGGAAGCGGTCCCCGACGATTACGACAGCATAAAGCAGGCCGTCCTGGATGGCTGCTCCTCCTCGGCGGACATCGTTCTCATCAATGCGGGTTCGTCGGCGGGATCCGAGGACTACACGGCGGCGGTGATCGCGGAACTGGGGGAAGTCCTGGTGCACGGGGTCGCCATGATGCCCGGCAAACCGACAATTCTCGGCTTCGTCCTTGGAAAACCGGTTGTGGGGATCCCCGGTTATCCGGTTTCCGCGATTCTTGCCTTTGAACACTTTGTGCGTCCACTTCTTTTTTCACTGCAGGGGCTTCCCTGTCCGGCCGTTCCGCAAGTGAACGCGGTGCTGGGTCGGAAAACGGCCTCCAGGCTGGGTCTTGAGGAATTTGTGCGCGTGGTGCTCGGTCGAGTCCAGGGCCGCCTGGTTGCCATGCCTATTCAGAGAGGCGCGGGAGTGATTACGTCACTCACCCGGGCGGACGGCATCGTTCGAATCCCTCAGGAGCTCGAGGGGCTCGATTCGGGAGCGGAGGTTCCGGTGCAGCTGTTGAGGCCGCCTGAAGACGTTGAACATACGTTGATCATGATCGGGAGCCATGACAACAGTATCGATGTCATTGCCAATGAACTGAAACTGCTCGACCACCGAGTTCACCTGTCATCGAGCAACGTGGGCAGCCTCGGTGGACTGATGGCTGTAAGGAAGGGCCAGGCGCACCTTGCGGGTACTCACCTGCTGGATACCGAAACGGGGGAGTACAACTTCTCCTACGTGGAAAGGCATCTGAAAGGGGTCCCCGTCCGCCTGGTGAGGCTGGCCAGGCGAAGCCAGGGACTCCTGGTCTTGCCGGGCAACCCGAAGAATATCATGGGAGTGCCTGACCTGCTGCGTCCCGATGTGGTCTACATCAACAGGCAGGCGGGTTCGGGAACCCGCATTCTCCTGGATTACCGCCTCGGGCAGCTGGGCCTGTCCAGGGAGAAAATCCGCGGCTATGAGCAGGAGGAGTTCACTCACATGGCCGTGGCGGTGAATGTGTTGAGTGGTAGAGCGGATGCGGGGATGGCCATCTATGCGTCGGCCAGGGCCCTGGGACTCGATTTCGTTCCGGTGGCGGAGGAGTTCTACGACCTGGCGATTCCCGAAACAAGCTGGAATGACCACAAGATCCGGATGGTACTCGAAATCGTGGCATCCGAGTCTTTCAGGAAGACATTGAGAGAGCTCGGAGGATATGACCCGGAAGAGTCGGGAGCTGTGGTGGGGCAATGGGATGGAAGCAGGTGGCTGGTAAAGAAGGATTGGTAGGGGGGCATGTTCCGGGGTATGTCGCGCTGTACGAATCGGGAGCGCTCGAGGTGAGGGCACGCATCCTGGAGGACTCTCTCGATGAGTGCGGGCTGTGTCCCTGTCGTTGTGGAGTGAACCGCAACACGGGGCGGTTCGGCAGGTGCCGCACGGGTTCAGAGATCGAGATTGCCGCGGTTGCCCTGCATCCGTGGGAGGAACCTCCCGTTTCTGGCGACTGCGGGTCGGGGACCATCTTCTTTTCCGGCTGTACCATGAGCTGTGTCTTCTGTCAGAATTATCCCATCAGCCAGATGGGGGTCGGGCGGTCCGTGGGTGCGGCTGAACTGGCTGAAGCGATGCTCGACCTGCAGCGCAGGGGAGCGCACAATATCAACCTGGTGACTTCCACTCACCAGATGGCCGGCGTGTTACGGTCCCTGGTGCTGGCCGTTCCGCAGGGCCTGAAGATCCCCCTCGTTTACAACACCAGCGGCTACGAGACGCTGGAAACCCTTCGGCTGCTCGATGGAATAGTGGATATCTATCTGCCGGACATAAAATACTCGGACTCCTCCGCGGCCCGATTCTGTTCTCATCGACCGGACTACGTGGAGGTCAACCGGGCCGCGCTTGTGGAGATGTGGAGGCAGGTCGGGCCGCTGCAGGCAGGCCCTGACGGTCTTGCCCGTCGGGGAATGCTTGTACGGCACCTGGTCCTGCCTGCCGGACTTGCCGGGACAGCGGAGAGCCTGCGCTTCCTGAGAAAGACACTGGGAAGCGAGGTGTGGGTGAGCCTCATGAGACAGTATTTCCCTGCAAACAGGGCGATGGACAAGCCGCCGTTGGATCGGAAGGTGTCGAATGAAGAATACGAGGCTGCGTTCCGGTGCATGGTTGAGTTCGGGATAGAAAACGGCTTTGTACAGATGTCTGCGGAAGAAGCCGCATGGGGTGCCGTTACCTGTACAGATTGAAGATGAAAAGGTGCTGATGAGGTGTTAAAATAATTTTTTGTGCTATTGGTGTATGTACATTTCTCGATGAAAAACCGGTCGATTTCAAGGTCAATGGAATGAAAGAGAAAGGCTACACCAGACTCTACTGGAAGATAGTCGCGACGACACTCTGTTTTTCCCTGGTTCCGCTTCTTGTCGTCGGATTCAGTATTTATCGTCAGTTCAGCATCTCCTTCAAAGCCAAGATCATGGAAAGCCTCACCACTCTGACCGAGAACAGGTGCGGTGCCATTGACCTGTTTCTGGACGAACGCATTGCTCAGCTGAATACTCTGGTATTTACCAACAGCATGGAACAACTGACCGACGAGGAATATTTGACCAGGGTTTTCACGCTGATGCAGATGCGTTCCAAGTCGTTTGTGGATATCGGAATCATTGACCGGGACGGGGACCACGTGGCCTATGTTGGACCGTACCGACTGAAGGGCGTCAACTACAAGAACGAGGAATGGTTCAACGAAACCATGCTGAGAGGCATCTATGTAAGTGATGTCTTCACGGGTTACAGGATGTTTCCCCATTTTGTCATTGCCATCATGCGAAGGGAAGGAGACCGCAGCTGGATACTTCGGGCCACCATTGACACGGAGATTTTCGAAGCCATGGTCAAGGCTGCCCAGGTGGGAAAGAAGGGAGATGCCTTCCTGGTGAACAAGGACAATGTCCTGCAAACAACGCCGCGTTTTGGAGGGGAGCTTCTCAGTCGGATCACCTATCCTCACTTCCCGAGGTTTTCGGGTACAAGGGTTGGGGAGATGCAGTTGAGCGGCGACTACGCGTTGTTCGGCATGGGATGGCTGAGAAACAAAGACTGGCTTCTCATCATCAAGGAGGATCCCCTGGAAAATCTCAGCCCGCTTCTACAGACGAGACTCATGGCCATTGGACTTGTTCTGGGTGGAGTCCTCATTATCGTGGTGGGAACGTTCCTTGTAACGGGCGCCGTGGTGCGGCAGCTCATCTCCACCGACCGTGAAAAGGCCGTGCTCGATGCCAGCCTGGTTCAGTCCAGCAAAATGGCTGCCCTGGGCAAGCTTGCCGCGGGTATTGCCCACGAAGTGAACAATCCTCTTGCGGTGATAAAGGAAAAGGTCGGATGGATGCGGGACCTGCTTGTCGAGGAGGATATATCGGCGAGCGAAAACTACAGGGAATTCGATGACGCCATTCGGAAGATCGACTATCATGTGGATCGCGCCAGGAAGGTTACGCACCGGCTTCTTGGTTTTGCAAGGCGTCTTGAACCGGTGCAGGAACAGGTGGACCTCAACCGGCTCATGGACGAAACCATCGAATTCCTTCGAAACGAAGCGCATTACAGGAATATCGAGATTCAAACGGACTACTGTCCCGATCCTCCCGATGTCGTCAGCGATTCCGCTCAAATTCAGCAGGTCTTCCTGAACATACTGAACAATGCCATAGACGCCATCGGGAAGGCGGGGGTGATCCACATCAAGACCATGTTCAATCCGAAGGACAGGGAGATGGCCGTGGCCATTACAGACAACGGTCCCGGAATTCCCAATGACATGCTGAGCAAGATTTTCGATCCTTTCTATACGACCAAGGAAGTCGGCAAGGGCACCGGCCTCGGCCTGTCCATCAGCTATTCGATCATCGATAAACTGGGCGGGAGAATCCTGGTGGCGAGCGAGGAAGGGAAGGGCACGACCTTTACCATCTATCTGCCGGTGAACAGCAGGCCCAAACCGCAGATTCTGTAGCATGCGCGCCGCATCCACTTCATGTGTTGTGTGCCTGACGGCTTCATCACGCAGGTTCAGATTTTATGGAATGAGGTAGGAGAATGTCGGAGTTTAGAGTACTGATTGTCGACGACGAGATCGATTTTCTGGAGACACTGGTCAAACGGCTCAAGAAAAGAAAACTGGATGCGGTGGGTGTCGCCAGTGGCGAAAAGGCATTGGACATCCTGGACAGGGAGCGCTTCGACGTGGTAATCCTGGATGTCAGAATGCCGGGTCTGGACGGCATCGAGACCCTCAAGGAGATCAAGAGAAGAACGCCCCTTACGGAAGTGATCATGCTGACGGGGCATGCTTCGGTGGAATCGGGAATGCAGGGGATGCAGTCGGGTGCCTTCGACTATGTCATCAAACCGGCAGGGATCGATGACCTGATCGAAAAGCTTAACCAGGCTCGTGAGAGGAAGCTTCTGCATGAGGAAAGAATCCGGTCCGACAGGAAGGTGCCCTGATATCGACATCACTCCGTATCCCATTGAAGAACCCGGCCAGTCCAGGCTCAGGCTCTTCCAGGTACTGATCACCCTCCTTCCCGCAGCCCTCGCCATACCGCTCTTCCTCTGCGCGGGGCCGATATACGCCCTGCTGGCACTTTCAGTTGCAGCCGTGTCCTTTATGGTCGCCGGCTACTACATCGGCCGGATCGCCAGGGCAAACGAACAGAAATGCAAACTGGACCTGCAGCTCATCCAGTCTCAAAAACTTGCAGCCATCGGGGAGCTGTCGTCGGGTATCGCACACGAGATCAACAATCCCCTCGCCATAATCGGCCAGGAAGTCGAGTGGATGAAGCACCTGATGAAAGAAGCGGGCTGTGGGTCGAACACACCGGTCGGCGGGATGAGCGAGTTCAACGACTCGTTGATCGAGATCGGCAGGCAGGTCGACCGCTGCAGGGAGATCACTCACAAGCTTCTTGATTTTGCACGGAAAAAGGAGCCGCTCATCCAGGCGGTCGATATGAACCGGTTGATCGAGGATATGGCGAAACTGGTCGAAAAGGAGGCCAGACAGAGGAATGTGCTGATCGAGCGGAACTACCAGGCGGATCTGCCGCTGGTTCGCACCGATCCTCCCCTGCTGAGGCAGGTCGTCCTGAACCTGCTCAACAACGCCAACTGGGCCATCGAGGACAGGGGAGTGATCACGATATCCACCATGCGGGCGGGAAAGAATGCAGTTGAGTTCATGGTGAGCGATACCGGGTGCGGCATACCTCCTGAAAATCTGGACAAGATTTTCGATCCGTTCTTCACGACGAAACCACCCGGAAAAGGCACCGGGCTCGGGCTTTCCATCTGTCACGGGATCATTTCGAAACTGGGAGGAAGCATCTCGGTCGACAGCGAAGTCGGAAAGGGCACGACTTTTACTGTTCACCTGCCAGCTGAAACAACGAAAGGAAATAACTGAACATGTCCTCCAAACCAAAAGTGTTGATCGTGGACGATGAAGAAAGATTCAGAACGACTTTGCGCAAGCTGCTGCTGGTCAAGGGGATCGACGCCGCGAGCGTGGGCAGCGCCCGGGAGGCCTTCGACGAACTCGATACCGGTTCCTACGACGTGATACTCCTCGACGTGAAAATGCCCGAAATGGACGGGATCGAGGCACTGGCCGAGATCAAGAGGAGGTTCCCCCACCTGGAGGTCATTATGTTGACGGGTCACGCGTCCGTGGATGTGGCCGTGGAGATCATGAGGTTGGGCGGGTTCGAATATCTTCTCAAACCCTGCCCCATAGAGGAACTGACTGACAAGGTGGAAGCCGCGTTCGAACGAAAGAAGAACAGGGAAAGCCGCGCTCGGAAAAAGGAGTCTACTCAGGAGGAAACGGCTTCTTGAACGACTTCGAATCAAGGTTCGTCTCGCGCATCAGCCGGTGCAGGTACTGCCTCTTCATGCCCGATTCCCTGGCGGCCTGGGATACGTTGCCCGCATGCCGGGCAAGGACCTTGCTGATGTAGCGGCTCTGAAACTCCTCGATAAGCCTGTCCTTGGCTTCCTTGAACGGAAGGGAGAATATGTCCGGGTCGGGCAGAGCGGTGAACGGTTGACCGGGGGCCGCACCCGGCTGGGATATGTAGATGTCCTCTTTGCCCAGAACGTTGCCGGAAGCCATGATAACTCCCCGCTCGATCACGTTCTCGAGCTCCCGGACGTTCCCGGGCCAAGCCCTTGCCATGAGAAAATCCATGGCTTCCCTCGTGATGTTGGTCACTTTCTTGCTGTGAAGTATGTTGTACTTCTCGAGGAAATGGTGGGTCAGGATCGGGATGTCCTCCAGTCTTTCACGGAGCGGCGGAAGGTGGAGATTGATCACGTTGAGCCTGTAGTAGAGATCTTCCCGGAATTCACCCTTTCGGATCTTGTCGGGCAGATGGTGATTGGTGGCAGCGATGAAACGAATGTCCACCCTTTTGATGGAGTTCGACCCGACAACCTTGTATTCCCCCTCCTGGAGCAGCCGCAGAAGTTTGACCTGCATGGCCATACTGAGATCGCCGATTTCGTCGAGGAAGAGTGTCCCGTGGTCGGCTTCTTCCACGAGACCCCTCTTGTCACGCATGGCCCCGGTGAAGGATCCTCGCAGATGCCCGAACAGTTCACTTTCAATGATGGTTTCGGGAATGGTGCTGCAGTTGATGGGAATGAAAGCCTTGCTTTTTCTCAGGCTGTGCGTGTGGAGCGCCCTGGCCACCAGTTCCTTTCCAGTGCCGCTTTCCCCGGTTATGAGCACGGTGGCGGTGGTTCTGGCCACACGGTCGATCTGGCTGTGAAGCATCTGCATGGCGTTGCTGTTGCCGACCAGGGAAGGGAAAAGGGTTTTCCCCTCGAGTCTCTGCCTGAGATACGAATTCTCTTTCTGCAGCTGCTGCCATTTCATGGCCTTCTCCACAACATGCAGAATCCTCTCCTTGCGGAAAGGCTTGGTCACGTAATCAAAGGCACCCCTGCGCGTCGCTTCGATGGCCGATTCGATGGTGCCGAACGCCGTCATGATGATCACCGCGGAGTTTTCGTCCTTCTGCTTGACGGCGTCCATAATCTGCAGCCCATCGTATCCGGGCATTTTAAGATCGGTGATGACCACGTCGAAGGCCTGGTCTCTCAGGAGTTCAGAGACCTTCATGGAATCCTGAGCTATCGTGACGTGATGAGGAGTCCTCTCCGTGAGGATGCGCTGCAGCAACGCGAGCATGTCCTCTTCATCGTCCACAATGAGAATCCTGCCCGACATCTTCTCCCCCTCGATGTGATATGATAGTTTATTCATTTAGAGCGGACTTTGCCATGCATGTCAATGAAAATGTCAACAAAAAGTTTCAGAAGGGCGCGGGCGTAGAGGTCGGATACACGTGTTGATTGATCTTGCGGACGAAATGCTCCACACGCCGGGCCGGGATCCCGGCCGGAGGATGGGAAAGCCTACCTGAACCCAGGCGGAACGTATGGAAACGAAAGAGAGAATCGGTCGGCCCAAGATCTTGCGCATCCTGGGGATCATTACACTCATACTGGTCGCAGGGGCCTCCTATTTTGCCATTTCCACGGCTCGGCACATGCTCGACGTGGTGCGTTATCAATTCAACGAACAGCAGCTCGTACTGGCCAGAATAACGGCCCAGAAGATTGAAGCGGGTATCCAGAATGCCATTTCCGACCTTGTACTCCTGAATTCGCTGCCGGCCATCCAGTACTGCGATCCCGATTCCTACGAAATCCTTCTCATGTCCACGCTGCCTGTTCTCTACAGGGACAACATCGTTGAGATCCGACGGGTGGACCGGGACGGAAACACCCTTTTCACGGCCAATGACCAGGGGATCGGCATGAGGCATTTCGGGTTGATACACCAGGAGGCTGGAGCCTTCCTTTCATGGGCGTCGGACTTGGGAAATCGTGGGAAAACCATGGGCACGCGAGTCCATCCCAGGGACCCTTCCCAGGAAAAGCGTCTTTTTGTCATCGACCTGATTACACCCACCTACGAGGATTCCACGAGCAGCAGGTACCCTCGAGCCTCCCGCCGTTTTGCCGGCTACCTGAGGGCAACGCTGGATGTGAGCCGGCTTCTGCACGATATCGTTCCGCGCATCAGGTCCGGGAAAAGCGGATATGCGTGGGTGCTCGATTCATCGGGGAATTTTCTGTATCATCCCGAGAGCTCGTTCATCGGCGAGAATGCTTTCGAAGTCCGCAGCAACAGGAACCCGGCGATATCCTTCAGCCGGATCAACCGCATCCAGCGCGAGGAAATGCTGGAAGGCAAGGAGGGTATGGGCGCATATACCTCGGGCTGGCACCGTGATCTGGTCGAACCCATGGAAAAGCTTGTCGCTTTTGCTCCCGTTCGCATCAAGGGCCCGTACATGGACTACACCTGGGCGGTGGCCGTGACCGCGCCTGCGGACGAGGTCGAGGGGATCATCTATTCGGTTTATGGACGCCAGTTCATCCTGCAGGCGCTCATTATCTTCGTAATCTTTCTCGGAAGCATTACCGTGGTGTTGTACGAACTGCGATGGTCGACCATTCTCGAACACGAGGTCGAGGTCAAGACCAACGATATTCGACGCTACGCCGGCGAACTTGAAAGGTCCGAGGCCAAGTACCGTTCCTTGGTGGAGAGTGCTGAAGACCCGATATTTACCCTTGACGGCGGCGGGCTGATCAAGACGGCCAATCGTTATATGGCCGAGCTTTTTGGAGTGAACAGGGACGAAATCCCCGGTCAGAGCCTGTACCGATTCCTTCCGCGGGAACAGGCCGACAAACAGATCTCCCTCATCCGGGAAATACTGGAGTCCGGAAAGCGCCAGCGGATCGAAACGCTGCTCAGAGTGCAGGAGAAGGATCTCTGGTTCAACATACAGTACATCCCCGTCAGGGGGGACGGCTCCCAAGACGTCCACGTGCTGGGAATCGCCAGGGACATCACCGAGCGCAAGAGCCTGGAGCGGCAGCTGATCAATACCGAGAAGCTGGCCTCCCTGGGGACGCTCGCCGCCGGCGTGGCTCACGAAATCAACAATCCCCTGGGAATCATGCTGGGCTTTTGCGATTTGCTGCTCGAAAGAGTGGAGCCCGGAACCATGGTGTATAATGACCTCAAGACCATTGAGCGCCATGGTCTGCATTGCAAGAGCATTGTCGAGAGACTTCTGAGTTTTGCGAGGGTGAGCGAGGAGAGCGACGAGATCAGTGACCTGAACTCCAATGTCGAAGCCATTCTGTCCGTTGTCGGACATACGTTGAATATGAACCACATTGCCCTCGAATCCTCCCTCGACGAAAACCTGCCCATGGTCAGGGCCGATTCAAGAGGCATCCAACAGGTGGTTCTGAACCTGGTGAGCAACGCCATACATGCCATGGACGGTCAGGGAGTGCTCACCGTCGCAACACGGCCGGGAAAGACCGAAAATACGGTGGAGCTGCAGGTTTCGGATACAGGATGCGGCATTAGGAAAGAATTTGCGCAGAAGATTTTCGATCCTTTTTTCACCACCAAGAAGGTTGGCGACGGCACCGGTCTGGGACTTTCAGTAAGCTACGGAATCATATCCAAGTATGGCGGAACCATCGAATGCGAAAGTTACACGGAAGAAGACAGACCGGGCCGCTCCGGCACCACGTTCACCATCGTTCTTCTTGCGGCGGACGAACCGCCCGTCGACTCCCCCCCTCATCCGGCACAGTCTGAACCTGGCACAATACTTGTATAAAGCCTGATGACATGGGGCGGATCAAGCCGCCCGAATGTTCGCCTTTTCCCCTGATCGACAGCTTCATACAGATTCGCTGCGGTCCGAATCAGGCTTCCGGCATTGTGCTGGTCACGCCTGGAACCGTAACCGGATAGCTGCTGCACAAAAAGTAGGGGGCATGAAAGACAGGAAACGAAAGAACATTCTGATCCTCGATCCGGAAAGGGATATCGCGGAACTTTTTGCCAGGGCGCTGGAAACCCACAAAGAATGCAAATGTTATCTGGCGGCAACGGAGCGCGAACTGATGGATCTTTTGCGAGATGTCGCCATCGATGTTCTGCTGGTGGACATCAATGCGGTCAAATCGAGTGACTACGGACTGCTCAGAAAGATCCGAAGGCTTTACCCCGGTGTCATCGTAGTGGTGGACGCCTACCTGCATCAAAAGGACCAGATCAACCTGGCGCTTGCCCAGGGAGCTCACGGATTCATTATCAAGCCGATCAAGGTGGACCTGTTCAGAAAAAAGATGGATGAGTTCTAAACGGCACCGCGGCGACGCCGCCCATGCAAGATTGGTGGGCCGGGAACACCCATGGCATATGGATTTGGGGGGGAATCACGACCACCCCCCTCGATCGCGGTAACGGCGCTGTTCAGAGACCGCCGGGCGCAGCTCTTGGCTCATCCGGCAAACGATTACCTCCCGTGCTTTTCACGCAACCGACGTTTTTCACGCACCCGATGCTTTACACCCAGAGGATCAATGGCATCATTTTTCGGGCCATGGTTATCCTCCTGGCTTGGATTTGTTTACTCAACCGGAGTTGAATCCAGGTTCGGCCAGTCATCACAGTTGGTTGTGAGCCCCCGGCTCATGCAAGTCTGGCGGAAGAACCGAGCTTATCGGCCGGCTGCCTGACAAATCGCACGGTGCTCCGGGCAGTCGTGGTGTGAGTACCGCTCCAAGAGCTTACCTGTATTCGAATCGGGACCATGTCTGTCACCTGCAGGTTTCAGTTTGATGCGTTCGCAGTGGGGAAAAGGGATGTGGAAAGGAAAGAAACAAAGGGGAAGTGCACAGTGGAGCGTTTCAGCATGTCATGGCATACAAATTGCTTGAAACAGACTGCCCAGGAAACGGGATTTACCGGTGGGTCATGGACAGAGCGGGCGTTGGAGGCGCCTTCCAGGAATACGGATTGCGGGAAGAAATTTTAAACAAGGGGGGTGATGGTTCAAGGGGGAGAAGCTGTGGGGTTGAGGGCCTGTTTCCTTTCAGGCTGCGAACATTCTTCAGGGGGTTCTCGGGGAGTTCCGGCCCGATTGTTCGATTCGAGGACCGTTCTGGGGCCCTGGTCGACTTGAGAGATTTCAAGAAAGGGAGGGAATTTGGAATGACAAAGTTATGGGCAAGAATAGCAGGCATTGCAGCGATGATATTCCTGTCTTTGCCGGATGGGGTTTTTGCGGCAGGCGGCGGTGACGTGGCGCCTATCGTTATCGTGGCGGATACGAGGAACCTGTCCGGAATCATGTGGTGGTGGGCTGAGCTTTACAACGAGAGTCACCTTTACTTCGCGCTGGTGACGGTTGCCCTCATACCGATCATCGGTGTGATCTTTGGAGTCCTGGCCGACATCATCATGACCCACATCGGCATCGATCTCAAATCCAGGGACTTGGCGGAACACTGATGCCCCGGTACCTTGTCAATCCTTTGGAATCAGGTGAAATCAGGAGGTAAATTATATGGATTGGCTTTATATACTCATGCCCATCGCCGGTGTTAAGATCTTCTGGCCCGGCCTGATCATTCTCGGAATCGGTGTAGGCATCATTGGTGGTTTCTTCGGTATGGGCGGAGCCTGGATGGTGACTCCGGGCCTGAACATCCTGGGTTTTCCCATGGCGTTCGCCATCGGGACCGACATTGCGCACATGGCGGGAAAATCCCTCATCTCCACCATGCGCCACGGCAAGTTTGGAAATGTAGACTACAAGCTCGGCATGATCATGCTCATCGGAACCGTGGTAGGGTTCGAGGTGGGAGCCCAGATGATCATGTGGCTCGAACGCCTTGGCGCCGTCGAAAAGACCGTGCGCTTTCTTTACCTGATCCTTCTCGCTTTTATTGCCTGGATGGTTTTCCACGACGTGGCCAAGAGAAGGCAGAAACAGCAGGAAGCCCTCAAGGCGGGCAGGGAAGTTGACAAACTGGCCACAGGCATCGAATGGCACAAGACCTTCCACAAGATCAAAATCCCCCCCATGATTCATCTGAAGGTCGCCGGGATCTACTGTTCCGCCTGGCTCCCCATCATCGTGAGCTTCCTCACCGGCTGGCTCGCCGGCATCCTCGGCATAGGCGGCGGATTGATTCGTATGCCCGCGTTGATCTACATCATCGGCTGCCCGACTCACGTAGCCGTCGGTACGGACCTGTTCGAGGTGATGATCTCCGGCCTGTATGGAGCTGCGACCTACACCTACAAGGGCAGGACCGAGCTGGTCGCCGCCATCATCATGCTGGTGGGGGCATCCATCGGCGCCCAGATCGGCACGGTGGCCACCAAGTACATCAAAGGATACGGAATCCGCATTGCTTTCGGAATCGCCGTCATCGGCTGCGCGGTATCCATCGTCCTGAAGATGGTTCCCATGTACTATCCAGCCTACAGGACCTTCTTCGATGGTGCGTCCACGGTGGTGGTCCTCGGCATCGTGGCTGCGCTTTCCTTCTATATCACGGTGAAGATGGTCGAAGGAGCCAAGCAGGAAGTTGCGGCAAAGAAGGCATCGATGGCGAAACAGACTGGATCGCAGGTCTGATTCCGTTACAAACCGGACAAGACGAGGTTGAAGAATATGGCGGGAAAACGAATCGGATTATTTGCAACGCTGATGGGATTTGCTTTGATGTGTGCCGCGGGCTGCGAACTCGGCACGGTGGACCAGGGCAGGGTGGTCAAATATGACAGGGACAAGAGGCAGGTCACGATCATCAGGGATTCAGCCTCGGATCCGAAGAATCCGCAGTATGATCATCTGCCGCCCCTCACATACGAGCTTCCGGACAAGGCATCGGAAACAGGTCCCGAACCTACCGCGGGAGGCCGGCTGAAGCTGGACACGAAGAACAGGCAGATCGTCATTTACGACGATGCCGCGAAGAACTTCAGGACCATCGAGTACACCCTGATCGATCAGCGTGAGAATGTGAGTGCGTCCGACCCGGCGGTTTTCGACCGGTCGGAGGGAAGGCCCGTAAGGTTCCCGGTGGTCGATCGTGAGAAGAAGACGATCAGCATTTACTCTGCCACACAGAAAATGCTGGTGACATTTTCTCTGCCCGAGGAGTACTTTTCGCTGCCCGATCACACCTGGGAGGCGGGAGACGTGGTGCGCATCTATTACAAGAAGGAAGGCAAGGCCGAGAGGTTTATGAATGTCAGCAAGACGGATATTTACAAGAAGTAGGCAAATCGGCTAAGCTGAATTCAAACAGCGTGAGAGAGGATCGCTTCCGGGGGCGACTGACGGCTTCGGAAGCGATTCTCTTGTTTTAGTTTCCCTAATCAATCCGGAGGCGCAGGTGCGAGGAGGCATTCGAAAGCCTCCCCTACTCACGGGTGATTCTGCGACCAGGCGCCATTCCCCGATCACTTTGCATGCCGCCGAATCTATCATGGGAAGGCGAACGGGCAACTCATGAATTCTCGACAAAAGGTGGTTATAGCCTTCGTGGATATCCTGGTGCTGGCCGAGCTGTTCGTGAGCATTTACGTGGCAAACCGGCACCCCGAGGAATTCACTCTGGTGTTTTTCAAGTACTTCTTCGGAATGCTGATTCCAACGCTTCTTCTGGCCAGGTTTCTGGTCAGAAGATACCGATCGGAGGAACACCCATCCGAGACATGAGCATCGAACGGCTCAACAGCATTCGGAGTCTGCTCGGCAAGGCCTGCGCAGCCTTCTGCATTCTCTTTGTCATCGCGACGATCGACGGCCTGCAGTCACGGTTCAGGCAGGCGACGAACGTCCTTCAACTGCTCGGCGGGGATTCGGTCATGGTGAACGGCCCCCTGGACAATGAACCAAGGGACGTTGCGGATCTCGGCTATATCAGTAATTCTGAACAGATCATCCTGAGATTCGACGCTGTTCACACCGGGTTCTGGCTGGGTGGGCAAATGTGGCGCGGTGAATTATCCGTCGATCCGACGATCAGGCCGGGTGATTATGCCATTGTCGTCATTTCCGGGAAGAACGAAGCTCAAAAGCCCTTTGCTGCATTTCTGGTCAAAGTCTATGAGGACCCGGCTGCCCTTCGGAAGGATTCCATGTCGGTGCTCCAGCGATTTGTAAATGTCTCGCCCTGGCGGACATCAGCGGCTTCGTTTCTGCTTACATTGAGTACACTGCTCATGGTATTCATGGTGTCCCATAAGCGGGAAACGGCTATGGCCGGTAAGGGCATGGCGGAAGTATACCTGGTGAGAATCGTCGACGAGGGCCATGAAATCTGCTTCGGATTCGGCAAAGATCACGGGCTGGAGCCGGGAAGCCGAGTGTCTCTGCTGGATGACAGGGGCACGCCCGTGACCACCGTCCAGGTTTTGAGGGTGTCACAAAAAGACGGGCTTGCCATCGTTGACCGGGATTACTCTGTAAGACCTGGATTTATCGTAAGAATACTCGAATAGATTTCGATCGCTTGAGAATTCCTCTTCCCATGAAATCGGGGGACTTTTCGTCAAGGTCCACAATCTTGTTTTGGAATCCACATTTGGCTTGATGATCTTCGATTGAAACGGTATGAATTTCAGGAAAAGCCTTTAAGATTGGGGAATGTTAACCGATGAATTCGAATGGGGATATCAAGAGCGGGTCCTATCGGAAGTCCGCCGGTGCCACGAAGAAAGAAACATATGCCGAGCTTTACAGGAGATTTATTCTTCTTACGCTGATCTGTTCGGTTTTTCCTCTCATCCTGGTGGGCTGGGGCATCTATACCTATTATTCCGAGTTCGCGACGGCGAGGATGGTCGATTACTTTCAGAACCTCACCGAATATCATCGCAAGATCGTGGAACTGTTTCTCAAGGAACGCACCGCCGATCTCCAGTTGACCGCATTCACCCATTCTCTCGAACACCTTCGAGACACATCCAATCTGAATCGCGTATTCAATACGTTGAACCGCGAAGAAGTCTTTTTTACGGACATCGGAGTCATCGACGACCGGGGTAGACACGTGTCCTATGTGGGGCCTTACGACTTGATGGACAAGGATTATTCGGAAACCTTCTGGTTCAAGAGGGTGATGGAAAGAGGCGTCTACATCAGCGACATGTTCATGGGATATCGCAGCGTTCCCCACTTTATCATTGCCGTTCTGCGATCCGACGAAAATCAGAAATGGATCCTGAGGGCAACGGTTTACACCGATTACATGCGCTCACTCGTAGAGGACGTGAAGATCGGCGAGACGGGGGAGGTCTACCTTCTCAACAAGGAGGGAGTCTTTCAGACCGCACCTCGATACAGCGGCAAGATCATGGGCAGCGCCCCATTCCGGATGGATGTATTCACGGAGGAAAGCGGAATCCATATTCTCGAAGGGGGAAAAGACGACCTCGACCGGCCTCTGCCGAAACAGATCATCGCTTACGCCTGGCTCAAGAAGCCCCGCTGGCTGCTTGGAGTCAAACAGGACTACGATGAAGCGTTCAGGGCCGTCAACCATGCCAATCACGCCATTCTCATTTTCCTGCACGTGAGTATCCTGGCCATCCTTGTTGTAGCCATCCTCACCACGCGTCACATGATCAAGGTGATCCAGAAGCGGGACGAGGAGGAGGAACGGCTCAGCATGCAACTGCTCCAGGCGAGCAAACTGGCATCCATAGGAGAACTTGCCGCCGGCGTTGCCCACGAGATCAACAACCCGCTGTCCGTCATCCTGACCGAAAACCAGGTCATCCGGGACCTGGGGGAGGAGGCCACATCGCTTGACGGGGATTTCAAGGGTCAGCTCTTCGAGTCCCTGAGCCAGATCGAAGCACAGGTGCAGCGGTGCAGTCACATCACTCAGAACCTGCTGCGCTTCTCGCGTCGATCCAAGTCGAAGATCGAGATGGTGGATATCAACAAGTGCTGCGAAGAAGTGATCGAACTGCTGGAAAAAAGGGCGCAGACCAGCGGGATTCAGTTCATTGTGGACCTGGAAAACGACCTGCCTCGTCTCCTTTCGGATCCTTTTCAACTCGAACAGGTACTCATCAACTTCATATCCAATTCCATAGATGCCCACGAAGGGAAGCCCTACGGGACCATACGGATCAACAGCCGCCTGAACAGCAGAAAGCAGGGCATAGAGATCAATATTTCCGATACGGGGTCGGGCATTTCGCAGGAGAACCTCAAGAGAATATTCGACCCGTTCTTTACCACGAAGCCGGTTGGAAAGGGGACTGGCCTGGGGCTTTCCATTTCCTACACCATCGTGAAATCCCTGGGAGGCAACATTACGGTTCGGAGCGAAATGGGGAAGGGCACTGAGTTCACGATTTTTCTTCCTTTCAGAACGGCAAAGGACTTCGAGGACAGCCCATATGATGTCGCTGGATGAACCCGGGATAAGGATCCTGCTGGTGGACGACGAGGAGGCATTTACCAGGAATATGTCCAAACTGCTCGTCAGGAGGGGGTTTCGAGTCTCCACGGCCGACAGCGGTGAGGCTGCTGTGAGTGCCGTCGAGGAAAGCGAATTCGATGTGGTTGTCCTCGATCTGAAGATGCCCGGCATGGGGGGCATCGAGGCTCTGAAGATCATCAAGAGAAAGAAACCGATGGTCGAAGTGATCATCCTGACCGGACACGGTTCCGTTGAGACGGGTATCGAGGGGATGCACCACGGAGCTTTCGATTACGCCATGAAACCCATTCGGATAGAAGAACTGCAGGAAAAGATCGCGGAGGCTTATCAAAGAAAGAAGATCAGGCTGCAGAACATGCAGAGGTAGAGGCGTGTCCGTTATCCTGCCGGAAAATCACTTCAGCTTCTTCAGGTGCTTTCAAAAACGGGATCCTCCTGATATACTCGATCTTGAAAACCGGGATGAAACGAAGATCAAAGAGGCCAGGAAATGTCAAGACCGTTTTCTTGCAGGATAAACAGACATGTCTGAACTCATGCGTGTTTTGCTGGTAGACGACGAGCAGATGTTTGTCGAATCGCTCAAGAAGGTCCTTCGCAGGCGTGGAATGGAGGTGGAAAGCGTGGACAACGGGTCCGATGCCCTGAAGCTGCTCGAAGAGGGAAGCTACGACGTGATGGTCCTGGATTTGCGCATGCCGGGAATGGACGGCATTGAAACACTCAAGGCCATCCGCGAAAAGGATACCGTCGTTCCCGTGATCATGCTGACAGGACACATCGATATGAAGCAGGTGTCCGAGGCGCTTAAGTACTGTGTGGCGGAAATTCTGCTCAAACCATGCCCGGTCGAGACGCTCGTCTCCTGCATTGAAAACGCGTTCGAGAGAAAATGCTGCGTCCTCGACCTGGAAGACAAGTTTTAAGCTCATCCGGCAAACGAGAAACTCCCGTGTTTCCCACGCGTCTCGTGCTTTCCACGGAAAGGATCAAGGCATCACAAAGTCACTCGGCATCACAACGTCATTCCCACAACAATGTCTCACTCGCACAGCAACATCATTCCCACGTAGACCACACCTGTTCATGCCCGCCTGGACCACACCGTCATTCCCGCAGCAACGTCATTGCCTCCACAGCGTCATTCCCGCAAATGCCGTAAAATGCCGGAATGGTCCGGCCCGTTTTTAAGAGATCAGCCGCTAAAAGGTTTCTTGTGCGTTTTCATAGTGGGTTGTGAGCCCACGGCCCGTGGAAGTTTGCCGGAAGAGCCAGCTCTTAGTTACCGCTCTTGAATCTCTCCAGCGCGTAATCACCATCCAGAAATGCTTCCGCGTACAACGAGACGGCGTTTTCGCTGGTCATGGCCGCATCCATCTGACGGAAGAACTGAAACAGGGAACCCAGCATCTGCAGGTGAGCCACGCTTTCCTGCAGGGGAGCCTTGCTGAGACGCGCATTGACGATATCGTTGTGGACCTTCACGGTAAAGCCGTGCTCCTTGAGAATGCTTGCGATAGCCCTGGCCCTGCGGCTCCTTCGCACGAAATCCGCCGCCCCCCCCTGGAAGACCATGCTGATGTAGTTCTTGTTGGGTGTCTCCCCGCAGTAGGTATCGAGTACGCTGAAGTGATAACCCACTCTTGCGGTGTAGTTCAGGTACTTGTCCGAGATGATGGCATAGCAGGGAGCCCTGAAGGATTCATCTTCTTCGGGGCTGGTCATGGCATGCCGCATCATAATGGAGAAAAGCCCCCCGAGGTCCATGGGTCGAGCACCGAAACGCTGGATCTTCTTGTGAAGCATTCCATCCAGGACCGCCTTGAGGGGCACAGAGGTCACCTGGGATCGCTTTACTTTTTTCTGCTTCGGGCTCCCTTCAAGTCCCCCGCCGAGATCGATGATATACAGATCGATGGGGAGGAACACATCGAGGTAATAGCTGGATGCGCGAAGGTCTCCGACGTTGTTTCCCAGCATGAACATTTCCTTGTAGGACTTTTCATGGATATAGCGTGCCATGTCGTGCAGGGTCAGGCACCCCTGGGCGGTAAAATTCGCCGCTGCAGGATCGGTGAGATGGAGAGGCGCGATGTTTTCCACCACCTTTGCCAGGAGACGGTACCCTGGAGTCAGTTTCCTTCTTTCCGAAAAGTCTCCTTCCTCCGCGGCGGCCGCCTGTTTCTCGGCCAGGGCGGGAACCTCTCCTTCGTAGACGAATCCACTGCTCGCGTCCACGGTGATGAGGGTTCCATCGGGGATCGACTGGACCGCCGACCTCGTGTTGAGCAGGGTGGGGACCCTCAATTCGCGGGCAAGCGAGGCCATGTGGCCGGTGGTGCTTCCTGCATCGGTCACGATGGCCGTGGCTCTCGACATCAGCCGGACGAACCTGGGTGATGACCTTCTCGCCACCAGCACGGCACCGTCCGGGAAGGTTTCCATGTCGTCGTCTTCGGACATATGCTTTGCCGGGCCGATCCCGATGCCCGGGCATCCGACCTCGCCCCCCCGCACGAGAAGCGGAAAGCCTGTAACAGGTTCTTCCGTGCGGGTGGAATGCGCGGACAAGGCCAGAGGCCTCGACTGCAGAACAATAAGCCTGCCTTCATGATCGAGCGCCCATTCCACATCCTGTGTGCTCCCAAAATGAGCCTCGAGTTGCAGAGCCCATCCGGCGAGCTGCACCGCCTGGTCGTCGGAGATGCAGGGCTGCCCGGCTTCCCCCGGCTGCAAATCCTTCTCCTCGACACCGGATCCTCCCGCCAGGACGATTCGGCTTTTCTGAGAAGAAGGGCTCCGATCCACCTCGGCCCCGAGCGGGTCTCTTGAAACCTGTATCACCTCCGGGGAGGTACGGCCGTCCACAAGCATGACGCCGAGCCCCTTGATGGCATGGATCAGCACTTTTCCGGAATCGGGCCGATTCGGATCCCTGGAAAAGACCACTCCGCTCGCTGCCGCATCGACCATTTCTATGCATCCTACAGCCATCTGAGCAGATTCTCCGGGTATTGCGTGCAGGAACCTGTAATACATGGCCTCTGTGGAATAAAGGCTTGCCGCGACTCGCAAGTACGCACCGGCGAGATCCTCTCTACGCACGTTTAAAACGGATAGGAACTGGCCCGCAAAGGAAAAATCGGAATCTTCGCCCACGGCACTGGATCGCACGGCAACGGGCACAGGTTTTCCGGCGCGCTCCGCCAGGCGGTCGTAGCCGGCGAGAATCTCTTCCTGGAGTTCGGAGGGGACTTCTAGATCCAAAATGCGGTCTCGCAGCTCCTCACTGATCCGGTCTATGTCGTGCGGGGATTCGATTTCGAGATGCTTGTCCTGGATCCAGGATCGTATGCCTCCCTTTTCGACAAGCTCCCGGAATCCTTCCGTTGTGATCACCATGCCGTCCGGAGTCGGAAGGCCGAGCACGTTGGCGACCTCGCTCAGGTTCGCCATCTTGCCCCCGGCCAGTTCGGCATGTGCCGCGCTCACTTCGGAAAGATCAAGAACCCGTTGGCTGCCGGCGGATTCCGTGGATTCCTCCATCAGTGTGCCGAGGGGTTCCGCTATCCGGTCGAAGGATTCGCGCAGCGCAGTATAGCGATCGCCCGAAATAACATTGATGCTTTCCACCATAGCATGAATATCGGTCAGGATCCTCACGACCTTGCGCTTGACGAACGCCCGGTCCACCAGTTCGCTGCTGTATAGCTTCTGCTCCAGATCTCCCAGGTTTTCCAGGAAGCTGTTGTTCGACGAAAGAAGCTTGCGAAACTCCGTGTGATAAAGCCTCAACCTGGCTACCTGGGCCGCCTGGTCCACAGCCTGTCCCTGCAGAATCCCTATGAGTTCCAGGAAGTACTTGAAACCATTCCACGTCCTGGACATGGCCTTTCGATACCACGGGCGGGCTTCGGTTCCCTCGGAAGAAGTCGAATTGACGGAATCCATGTTTGCTTCGCTCTGAAAGTTGTTGAATCGTTACAGCGGGTTTTCAGGCCGAACTTCTCATCGAATCTTACACGAAGGTCCCGTAAAATTCCAGTGGATGAATGCGGTTGCGGCGCACCGCAATGGGTATGAGGGCGGAAGGTGTACTTGTCCTGTGCCGGGACGGGCGCTTATATGATCGACATGGGAGGAACCGGGAGGCCGGATCGGGATGGCGATACCGGATTCGGGCGGACCGATATCCATGACGACACGGTTTCCCGGTGCGAGCGGTTCCGTCTTCAATACATCAGGGGCCTGCGCCTTTCAGCGCGACCGTTCTGCCGTGAACCGCGGCGGCGAGTATGATATCGACAAGTTTCATGATGGGAATGGGTTTCAGCAGGTACGCAAAAGCTCCGGTTTGCGATGCGTCCACCTCGTCGCTGAAGGAAAAGTGCCCGGTGAGCATGATCACCTGGGTGGATGGAGTGAGCCGCTTGATTTCCGAAAGCACGGTGATCCCGTCCATGCCGGGCATTTTGATGTCGAGAACCACCACGTCAAAATGTGTCTGGGCAATCATGGGGAGGGCGGAGAGGCCGTCGGAGGCAACGTCCACTTCAAATCCGCGTCGAGCCAGGACCTTGCGCATACTTGTCGTAAAGTCGACTTCGTCGTCTACGAGAAGGACCTTTATTCCTTTCATGATCGGCTCAATTTCTGCTGGAGGAACTGCACCAGGGCCCGGGCACTCTTCTTTCGCAACACATGGATGTTCATCGGATCCATGTCGGGAATCGGATTCTCGGGCACCACTTCGACCCAGCGGGTCGGAAGAAGGAAGGCGTGGATGATGCCCAGAGATCCGATTCCAATCAACACGGGGCCGGTCATGTCGAGCCAGGGGGAGAAGATGGCGGCCCCGCCGGCAAAGGCGGCGCCGACATACGCTTCACCCCACCTGACCTGACGGCGGACCTTGAGAGACGCGATGCGCTTGTAGGAAAGTTCGTCCACCACGGTCTTGTCCCTGTGGTCGCCCGTTGGTGGAATACTCAGAATCAATGTCGCACGTACGCGAAACAGGCGCCGGTCCGTAGCGAATAGACTGGTGGCGAACTGCTCGGGTTCCCTCAGGATGGACTGGGTCAGCTTGAGATGGGAGAGAATCGTATGGTGTTCCATCTGGATCGTCTCTCCTTCAGCCATTCTGCCCATCACGATCGTCCGATACAGCTCCACCGTCTTGTCCGCAAGCCGGGACTGGAATTTTCTTTCCGTCAGGTCACCTATCTTGCGCTTATCGTACAGATTGATAATTTCCTTGCGCAGCGCACCCAGGTCCGTCGTCATGATCTCACCGGTCATCAGTCATCGTAAGGGTATTCGCCAGGCGAGGTCCTCGAAGCATGAAGACCCGGCAACAGCGTGGTAATGACAGCCACTCCGATCACGAACAGGACCACGAAGGCAAAAAACGGATCGTGTTCGACGAATATGGATTCATATACCAGGAAAAGCATGAAACCATATAGAATGAGGTTGGCAAGAATTTGCATGGTCTTCCTCCTTTATATGAGCCCACGGAGCCATATCATGTAGATTGCCGCCGCAATGCCAAGAGAGATGGAAAGCAGCAGGAGCCAGTAGCCAAGCATGGAGTCCCAAAGCCACTTCATTTTTCATACCTCCTTTAACCACAAGAGTAAACAGGCTAATCCTTGACTACCAGCGCGGGGATCCACGCAGGGACCGACTTGCCGTGCCGGTACCGCACGGCGAATACCACAAGACTGACGATAAAGAAGCACAGGAAGAACATCTCGCCCAGGGTGAAGACCACCGCGAAGAAGGAGAGCACCTCGTACTTCTGGCCGGTGAGCATGTAGATGAGCCGCAGGCAGGCGCCCACGGTGGCGAGGATAAGGGAATAACTGAGTATGTACCGGATGGCGGGGCCGCGCACAAAGGATGTAGCGATGCTGCCGAACTGTGCGCCCACCATGGCGCCCACGATCATGAACATGACCGCGATCATGTCCACGTTGCCCATCTGGGTGTGTCTCATGGCTCCGTAACCACCGGAAACGGCGATCTCCAGGAGGTCGGTGCCCACGGCGATGTGGGTTGTGGCGCCGATGACGTAAACGAGCGCCGGCACACGCACAAATCCTCCGCCGACTCCCAGGAATCCCGCGAGTGTCCCGGTGCAGATGCCGACAAGCACGATCACCCACATGGATATGACCAGGCGGGCCGTACGGCAGCGGACGATGGGATACAGGGGAATGCTCTGGAAAAACCTCGGGATGCCGCTGACCATGACTTCACGCCCCGCAGTGATGCCTGCTTCGGCGTCCTTTTCGATCTTCTTGTGAGCCTTCTGGGTCTCGATTTGTGTGTAGATGAACAGGCACAGCATGACCACGACGGAGCAGGTAAGAAGCAGGATGCCGGCGATGCCGAGCTTCTTGGCCCAGTTCAGAAGCCTTACGCCAAGTTCCACGCCGAGCATGGTGCCTCCGACCATGGCCAGGCCCAGGACCCAGTCGATGTTTCCCATCTGCCTGTGCCGAACGGTGGCAATGACCGATTTACCTGCGATATGCGTCATATCGATGCCTGAAGCCATGTAGCCCGGAAAACCGAACACGATGAGAGCAGGGGTCACCATGTAGCCGCCGCCGACACCGATAAACCCGCCGACAATACCCACGGTAAACCCGGTAAGCACTAACAGCATAAAAGGGCTTTGTACTCCCGCTATTGCAAAATCAAACATGATCAACTCCTCTACTGGAATTTCAGCTGATGGATCCTAATGACCGTAATGTTCGATCTTCTTCAGTTTGAGGCCGAAAAGGTCGGTGAATCCCTCGGCGCTGTATCCGAGGCACACACCCAGCGCAAGCACCCAGGCGACATTCCACGCCCCCGACCACGGATTGGTCTTGATGCCCTTGTGCTTGTACGTGTCCTTGTACTTGAACCCCTTCGCTTCCTTGACCTGCATGGGAACCATCACCACGATCCTGTCGTCTTCGAGCTTGACTCGCTTGCCTTCTTCGAGTTCCTTCTTGCTGATAATCCCGTTGCAACCTATGGGCAGCCTCTCCCCCTTCTTTACGGGCACCGCCTGAAGCCCGGTGATCTCGGCGTGAGGGCCGATTTCAAGGATCATGGGCTTCTCCTTGGTTGCTTCCTTGAAGGTGTTGGCGTTGACGGCGTAACCGTCAGCGGCCGCTTCCCAGTAATACCAGTTGATCATTTGTCCCGAACTGTAGGAATGCCAGGCATAATATATTAAGAGTAATGCCAAAAACGTCCAGAATGTAAACTTAAACGCACCGCTTTTTCTTTGTTCTGCAGACATGCAAATAACCTCCCTTCATGGTCTCGTGAAGCTATTGCGACAATTCACTTGAAGAACAATCTACATGGTCCTGAATCGAGCTCGCTTCGAATCACCTCCCGTTCGTGTCGGATTGTCGCATCGGGGCAATACACCTCCTCCACTTCGCTTCCTTTCGTTTCCATCACCTCCTTCCAATCAGAATCACCCGGCGGAACCGCCGGGACGGGTCGAGGGGGCAGCCGAGCAGTGTCAACGGAAAGGAGACACTTGCCCGTGATCCGTTCCTTGCCCGTCCCCCGGATCGCCGCCGTATTTCACCGCCAGCCCTGTGTTTCTCAGAAAACAGTCAGGATGTCTGCGCATTTGGCACTATAGAAGCAGCAACATTTGTGCCAGATTTCCTTAAGTGCCGGGGAAACAAATCTTGTAGTGATTTCGCACCCGATCTCACAATGAGGCTCGCTTTCGGAACCTGAAGTGAAACTGTTTGTTGACAACATTGTCACGGGAATGCGCACAAAATCACATGCGTGAAGAACTCAGGGTTCTGCTGTTTAGGTTCCAGATATTGTTTTCAGATCAAAATCTTTCAAGGTTCAAACGAATATGTGCGGTGGGGCAAAGGCGTGTTTTGCGTGTGAAATAATACACACTGCGTCCCGTGGAGGGACGTCGATGCGGGGAAAAAGGACACCGGATCGAGCACGGCTGCTTGTCCGTCGGCTAGGTGTTGAAAAGGTTCTGTGCCCGACAAACCGACCGCCTTCCCCCGACGGTTCTCTCCCGCTGCGGGAGAGAACCTCTGTATATCCCCAAGGGGCCAGGGGAGGGGGGGAGGCAGCGGTCGTCAAGGCATGGAAAAGCCGGATCCCTGGCGGAGAAGTCGTTGAATGGGCGCAAGCCGCGCCGGGTACCGGCTGCCGCGCATCCATCGCCGTGAGATGTGGGTGCGAGAAGGCCAAAGCAGGATTCTTGAAGGATTCGGAGTCATACTCTTTACGACGGGAACCAGGGGCACTGCAGGGGTATTACGAATGAAGAAAGCCTGTGATCTATTACTGCCTGTTTACTTTATATGATGACGGCCTGACGGGCAGGCATCCGCACAGTGATCCCTTTTGCCGGAACTGGAAGCGCTTCACGCGTCCTTTCGCCTCACCACAGGCGATGGACGAAGTCGTCAAAACAGGTCAAAAAGCTGTCGTTCCGCTGGCCTTTCCCGGAAAGTCCGCTGCCTGAACCTTTGCATCCGCATGCTGAGCAAAACATGCCTGGCTGCGATCGCAACTATCGTCGTCGCAGGTCCTATCCTGGTTGTCAAAGAACACTCAGGACCCTGGAGGCCTGGTATACGCGGAATTCGATCAGGAGCTGTTCACGACTGTCCATCAGTCGACTGGGAGTTGGAGGTCTTTATCCACTTGGCCCGTTTCAGAGTCGGCCCGACCGCAACAACTGTCCGCGCATCGCGCATACTCTGGTCCGATTTAGTATACACATCGACATCTCAAAGAACGATTCATCGGGCGGACCTCAGACTCCACCTGCCCATCCTCCTCGCCGACACCATCTGCTTTTTGGGCGCAATCGTAGGAATTTATTCCAGCAATGTCAATGCTTTTTATTTGACCGGGCAAAGATTTTTCCTTGAAATTTGATGGCGGATCGAGTTGTGAAATGAGTGCATCATGAGTGCATCCCTGGAAGTCTGCTTCCAGGGATGCAAAAACGGATCGGAACACACCCTCTTAAAATGAAATTTATCGAATATATTAACTATGATACAGGATTGTTACCGGAATTACAATTCCCGGGAACGTCGAGTGTAAACAAAATGTTTCAGCAGGAAATGAGCAGAAAGACTCGGTCAACCCACAGTAAATGTGCTATATTTCACAAATTCTGTTCGCCTGCGCCATGTTGAAGGTTCCACAGGAAAGGTCTGGCCGGCCTTCAAAACACCTCTTCCTCCAGGTGGTAGTTGCCGCTCAGAAACGCTTTGGCGATGGCTGCGACGGTCGTTTCGCTGTTCATGAGCATGTCCAGCTGCCGGGTAAACTGGAGCAGCCTTCCGATCATGTCCAGCTTCTCTTCAATGATCGGCTGTTCGAACTTCTGGAACTTGCCGTCGACCCTGTCCGCCACAACTTCAACCACGAAGTCGAGGGATTCAAGCACCTGCGCTATGGCTCGAGCTCTCCTGTTGCGCCGGACGTCGTCGGCGGCCCCGCCTTTGAAAGAGAAGGTAATGTAGTTCTTGTTCACGGTCCGGCCGCAGTAGGAGTCCAGGACACTGTAGTGATAGCCCACCCTGGAGCTGAAATTGAGGTACTTGTCCGAGATGATGGCGTAGCTGCGGTCTCCGAACCTTTCAGCTCCCGAATAGGCGGGAGTGAACATCTGCTCGGTCATGACGGAGAAGAAGCCCTTGAGTTCAATAGGCCGAGGCCTGTGATAGCGCAGGTCCTCGTGGAGCATTCCCCTGAGGACGGCGGAAAAGGGGATGGAAACGACCTCCTCCACCTTCACTTTCCCGCAGCCCGCGACCTCGGTGGCGAGTCCTCCTCCCAGATCGATGATATACAGGTCGAGTGGGATGGGGGCATCGAGTTTCACTGCGCAGCCGCCGTCATCGGACACCAGGTCGCTGATCTGGAACATTTCATGGTAGGAGAATTCGTGCACCAACCGCATGATGTCATGAAGCGTTTCGCAGTACTCGGCGGCAAACCGGGGAGATTTGGGATCGATGAGATTGAGTGGAACGATGGAGGCGGTGATGCGCTGGAGTGCTTCATAGACGGGAGTCTCTTTCATACAGGCTTCCCGAACGGCCTTGAGACTGAGCAGTTCACTGACCTCCCCCTGGTAAACCCTTCCGGAATACGCGTCGACCGTCACCGTTTCTCCCTGGGGAACCGATTCTGTGGCCTTCCTGGTATCCAGAATGGTGGGCACTCCGAATTCCCGGGCAACGGAGGCCATGTGCCCGGTTGCACTTCCGAAGTCCGTAAGGATGGCCTGAGCCTTCCGCATGACCACGACATACTTGGGGGAGGCATGTTTGGCTACAAGGATGCCCCCTTCCGGGAAAGCGAGCAGGTCGTCTTCGGTTCTTACATGGTAGGCCTTTCCGAAGCCCACACCAGGAAACGCGATGGATCCGCCTTCCAGGAGCAGGGGATACCGGGTGAGCAGAGGGATCGCCGGCGCACGGCCCTGGTCTGATTCGCTGCCAGTGTGCAGGGGGCGGGTCTGCAGAACCATGAGTTGTCCATTCGGGTCGCGAGCCCATTCCATGTCCTGGGCACGCCCGTAGTGTTCTTCGAGCCGGATGGCATAATCGGCCAGAAGCCTGATCTGGTCGTCGGGAAGGCAGGATTCATCCTGTTTCTCGCGCTGAACCGGCACCTCCATGAGTCCCCCGTCGGGATTGCTCACCAGTTGCACGGGTTTGTGGGATACCTGTTTCTCGAGGATAGTCCGCTCCGGGTCCTTGGCAACCTTGTAGCTGTCGGGCGTGATGACGCCGTCCACTGCGTAGGGTCCCAGGCCCCATACCGCGCTGATGATGACGTTGTCGTCCAACAGGTTGAACGGATGACGGGAATAGGCAATTCCGCTTGCTTCCGACTTCACCATCTGCAGACAGGCCACACTCATGGCGATGTCTTCATCGCGGATCCCCTTGTTCAACCGGTAGGATATGGCTCGAGGCGTGAACAGACTGGCGAGGATATAACCGTAGGTGTGGACGATCCGCTCGCGGGGCACATTCAGCAGGGACAGGTACTGGCCGGCGTACGAGAGCTCGCTGTCTTCCCCTATGGCGCTGCTCCTCATGGATATCTCGGTGCTCAGACCCTGCGTTCCCCTGCGTCGGATTCTTTCGATCATTTCGTCGTAGGCAGCCAGTATGGTGTCCCCCAGGTCCCGTGGAACGGGAGCAGAAATAATGCGGCGCTGGATTTCCTCGCTCACAAAGTTGACCGTCTGGGGATCGTCGGGGTCTACTTCCATCTTGATCTTGTTGATTTCGTCGACGAGATCGTTGGAATTCATAAAATAATCGTAGGCCAGGGTGGTGATGGCAAAGCCCTCGGGGATGGGCAAACCAACGGCGTTCAGCACTTCCCCCAGGTTGGCGCTCTTTCCGCCGACCCAGTCAACCATCTCCTTGGTGATGCGGGAATAGGGAAGTATCCATTCTTCGGGCGGGTTCTGCTTGCGCTCGGCCAGATTCGATTTGATGGTTTCATTTATAGTTTCGAGTACCCCGTAGAGATTTCCATACTTGCGTCCCGAAAGTTCGTCGAGGCTCTTGATCATGCGAAGAGTATGAAAGACGGCTCGCGCCGACTGTGAGCGTACATAGGACATGCCGAAGATATCATGCCCCTGAAGTTTTTCTTCCATATCCGCGATAATCTTGGAAAGTTCGGCGTTGGAATCGAGGAGTTCCTTGAAGCGTTCATGCTTCATCCGGAAAAGATCGGTCAGGACGTGTGCCGGAGCTTTCGGTTTCCCCGTCCTCCAGAACCTGAAATAATTCAGCCACCTTAGCATGCGTGTCCTGGTTTCCTTCCTCGATCCCCGTAGGAGTATGATGTGGACTCTTCATGGAAATACTGTCTTGATTCGTTATGATATTACTATACAAAATTTGCTTCATTTGGAATACTGATTTGATCCGAGCCGCGGGCTTTCGGTTCTTCGTAAGCGGTCGGGCAACCCCGTCTTCCGGCAAATGAGTACCCGGACAGTTGTGACGCCGAATGAGGTTGTGATGCCATCGATCCTTTGCGTGGAAGGCATTGAAGGTACTCGTTTTGCCCGATGAACCGGACTTTCCCGGCAGGATCGTGTTTGGCAACGACCATGGTAGGGCTTTAGCGTGTCCGGGTGTACGGCGCGCTCTATTTCAACGGGGATCCAATCGGCCCCGGGCAGGTGGTGTCCAGGCATGGTAAACATGTTGAAGAAGATCGGCCTCAAAACAAGATTTTCCCTGCTGATCTGGTGCCTTGTGATCATCCTGGCCGCAGGGGGGATATGGAGCGTGCAACTTGTCCGGACAATGGCAGACTCTTTCGCCGGGGTTTTGGACATGAATGTGGGTGCTCTCAACGTCGCCCAGGAGCTCGAGAGCTCCCTGGCCATGCAGAGAGGCCTCTTGACCTATTATTTCGTGGACGGCGATGCAGAATGGCTGACTCAGCTCGATCAACAGAGGTATGCGTTCGAACGCTGGCTGAAAAAGGCCAGGGAAGCATCCCACTCAGATGAACAGTTGGAGATACTCTATGAAATCGAGTCCAAGTACATTCGCTACAGCCATGCCCGGGACCAGGTGATCACCCTGTACAAATCAGGGAGCCGCGAAGCCGGACTGCAGCTCCTGCGGGAGATTCGCAGCCCTTTCTTTGCCATTCGCGATCTTTGCGAACAGTACAAGCAGACGCACTACCGGGACATCTCGACGGTGCGGCAAACGTTCCTGGGCAGGGCTCAAACCTTCGTTGTGCTTGTGCTGCTCTTCCTTCCCTTGTCGTTGCTGATCCTGTCTGCCTTGGGCTACCTTCTGGTGACCAGGTTGTTTCGACCCATCCTCGAGCTTTCCGAGCAGGTCAAGACGAACGGGGATTCGATTCAGGAAGCCGACGAGGTGGGCGAACTCAGCCGCAGGGTCCACAACCTGATCGAAGACGCGGATGTGGCTCAGATCCAGCTGCGTCAAAGCCGGGAGCATCTTCTTCAGACGGAGAAGCTCGCGATGGTCGGCAAACTGGCCGCGGGGGTGGCCCACAGCATCCGGAATCCTCTCACGTCAGTGAAAATGCGGCTCTTTACAATGGAACGTACCCTGAAGCTGTCGTCGACTCAAAAAGAAGATTTCGACGTCATATCCGACGAGATTCGGCACATTGACACAATTGTTCAGAATTTCCTCGAGTTCTCCCGTCCTCCCAAGCTGAAGATGCAGACCATAAGCCCTTCGGATGTCGTGGACATGGCCATTCAGCTTCTTCGCCACCGGGTGGAATCCTACGGTGTTACGCTGGAGCTTATACGACAGAGGCGGCTGCCGGTGATCGAGGCGGATCCTGAGCAATTGAAGGAGGTTTTTGTCAATCTCATCGTGAATGCGTGTGAGGCCACCGGGGATGGCGGCAAGATCCTTATCCGCGAGGAAGAAGGCGTGGCGGAGCCGCTGGGGCACGTGGCGGTGATCCGGTTGAGTGACAACGGGCCGGGAATTCCAGAGGTGCTGAGAGAGAAGGTATTCCAGCCGTTCTTCAGCACGAAGGAGGAAGGCACCGGCCTGGGGCTGAGCATAGCTGCCAGGATCATCGAGGAACACAAGGGGGTGTTGAATCTCCGGTCTCGACCCGGTAGAGGAGCCACCTTCACCATCACGCTGCCGTGCAGGGAGGAGAGAGTTTGGGTACGATCCTGATTGTGGACGACGACCTTCAGCTTCGGCAAAGCTTCGAGAAGCTGTTGAGCCAGGAGGACCACACGGTGAGAACGGCGCCCAGCGGTGAAGCCGGCCTGGCGATCGTCCGTTCTCAGGAACTGGACCTCGTCATCATGGACGTGCGTCTCCCGGGAATGAGCGGCCTGGATACGTTCAGGGCCATACGGGAATTCGAGCCGAGGCTGCCCGTCATTATCATGACGGCTTTCGGAACCACGGAAACCGCCATCGAGGCCACAAAGATGGGCGCCTTCGATTACGTGTTGAAGCCGTTCAACATCCCGGAAATCCTGGTGTTGATCAAACAGGCCATCGAGGCCGGGCGGTTTATGCGATCGCGCATTGCGCTGGATGCTGTGCCGGATACGGCATCCATGGAGGCGATTATCGGGCGCAGCAAGGCGATGCAGGAAATCTACAAGGCGATCGGCCGAGTGGCGTCCACAGATGCCACTGTGCTCATTCGAGGCGAATCCGGAACCGGCAAGGAACTCGTGGCCAGGGCCATTTACCAGCACAGCCAGCGGGCCAACAAACCTTTTCTTGTGATCAACTGTGTGGCGATTCCCGAGACGCTCCTCGAGAGCGAGCTGTTCGGCTTCGAGAAGGGTGCGTTTACCGGAGCCGCAAGCCGTCGAGTGGGCAGAGTCGAACAGGCTCACGGGGGGACGGTTTTCCTTGATGAAATCGGAGACATGCCGTTCGCGATCCAGTCCAAGATCCTGAGGCTTCTCCAGGAAAAGAGCATCGAGCGCCTGGGAGGGAGGGAACCCATCCCGGTGGACGTGCGCATCATCGCCGCAACCAACAGGGACCTGGAATCGGCTCTTGCCGACGGCCGTTTCCGTGAAGACCTGTATTATCGCCTGAAGGTGGTGACGATTCGGCTTCCGCCTCTGCGCGAAAGGGAGGAAGACATCCCGCTTCTTGCCGAATACTTCCTGGCGCGGTTTGCAGCCGAGATGGAAACGGACAATCCGGGCATGACCGAAAAAGCCAGGCTCCTTTTGAGCGGCTATTCCTGGCCGGGCAACGTGCGTGAACTGTCCAACGTCGTCCAGAAGGCCCTCATTTTCAGCCGCGGATGCCCTATCGGTCCCGAGGATTTTTCCAAGGCCATCGGGATCGATGCTCCCGCCAAATACCAGGAAGCCGACATGCCCGACGAGGCACTGCAGCAGTGGATTCGAAAAGCGCTCGCTTCCGCCGATTCCGGAAATGCTTTCGATTCCCTGACGGACAGGTTCGCAGCGCTCATCATCACTGAAGCCCTCAACCTGACCGGGGGGAATCGAACCCAGGCCGCTCGACTGCTCGGACTCTCCCGCCCGACCCTTCTCTCCAAGATCGAAAGATACCGGCTCAAACTCGAAACCTCCGTAATGCGCGATTCCTGCTGAGGCAATTGCCCGTGCATTTTTCTTCCTGGTTCAAGAGGACAATGCCACTTCGTCTCACTTCCCGGCTCTCCTGAATTCCCCGACCTGGAGAGGGTTCACCGGGCGCTTCAGACAACCGTCGTTTTACACATCGTAAAGAAATCCGGCACCCGGTTTCCTGCCGTACAAGCGCATCTCCGAAGTCCCGTCGGCTGATTTTCATCGATTCTGGTAAGTTAAGAAAATCTCCGCTGCAGATACTTTTTGGCACAACTCTTGCTTCTAAAGCCGACGTGTCGAAGGAAAGGTACGGTTTCACCGGTAGGTATCGGGTGTCGAAACGAGTCGTCTGTTTTTGGGTATGGAAGTCGGATTCTTTGGGAAGCCGCACGAGAAGGCGGCTGGGAGTCGAATTTCGGGGAGGAGGGTGGAAGGCCGCCTCTTGCCGGACAAAGTGAATCAGGAGGTGTCGAAGGTGTCTTGTCAACTTAAAAGGAGGTCTTTTCAATGAGTGGTCCCAGGAAGGTGTTCGAGTTCTTGAAGGCTGCCTCGATGGCACATGCGCGGTGGGATTATGAAGTTTCCATGTCCATCATGAAGAACAGGAAGAAGCTG
>JABUEY010000167.1 GCA_013314815.1 Syntrophobacteraceae bacterium | reverse complement strand
TCTTCCCGGCAGTCCGCAACCGGTTCGTGGACGGGATCCACAGGCCGGGGCGGGGGAGCTTGCGCAACTTCATTGCCTGCCTTCTCGATGCCCCGCACTACCGGCGAAGCGGCAGGAGCCTGCGGCGCCGGATTGCGTGTGCCTGCAGACGGTACTGCGGCGGCCTTCGCCTCCAGGCGCCGCTCCAGGTCAGAAATCCTGCCGATCAGTGTGTCGATGGATTCGAGGGCGGGCATCTGGGTCATCCTGAGCAGGAGCATTTCGAGGGCGATCCTGGGAGTGCTGGACCGCCTGATGTCTTCTTCTCCTTTGAGGAGCAGCTGGAGGTAAAGATAAAGAGATTCGGAAGTAGTCTTTGCGGCTTGTTCCCGCAGGAACCTGTCTTCTTCCTCGGGCAGCCGGAGTTCGGGCGCCCGGCCGTCGACGTCCAGGACCGCCACGAGCAGGTTCCTGAAATGGTCGCAGAGCTGCTGGCAGAACCTCCTGCTGTCGATACCTCTGCGATAGAGGTCTCCCACAACTTCCAGGCAGGTTTGCACATCGCCCGCCAGGATCGCCGATCCGACCTTGTGCACGCTGCGCCGGTCGACCACTCCCAGCACGTCGAGGATTTCTTCATCCGACAGGCCTTCGCCGCTGAAGGCGAGGAGCTGTTCGAGAAGGCTTTGGGCATCCCGCATGCTGCCGTCGGCTTCACGGGCGATGGCGAAGAGCACGTCGTCCGAAAGGCGGACATTTTCCCTGCCGGATATTTCCTTCAGTTGCTTCAGCAGCAGTTCGGCCGGAATACGCCGGAAATCAAATCTCTGGCACCGGCTGAGAATCGTCGCCGGGATCTTGTGGGGTTCGGTGGTGGCAAAGACGAAGACCACATGCTCCGGCGGCTCCTCGAGGGTCTTCAGAAGAGCATTGAACGCCTCGGTGGTGAGCATGTGCACTTCATCAATGATGTAGATCTTGTAGCGGCTCTTGGCGGGCCTGTACCGGACTGTTTCCTTGAGTTCCCTTATGTTGTCGATTCCCCGGTTGGATGCGCCGTCGATTTCGAGCACATCCACGGCATTACCTTGAGTGATCTCCCGGCAGTTCGAGCAGGTATTGCAGGGGGTCGTCGACGGGCCGCTTTCGCAGTTGAGCGACCTGGCCAGGATCCGGGCCACGGAAGTCTTTCCGACCCCCCGCGCCCCGGTAAAAAGATAGGCGTGAGCAACACGCCCCGAGAGGACGGCGTTCTGCAGTGTCCGTGTGACATGGTGCTGGCCGACAACCTCTTCAAAGGTCTGGGGGCGCCATTTACGTGCGATGACGAGATAGGACATGAGCTCACTGGGAAGACCGGCGCCAAAGGATGTGGAGGCGCTTCTTCAAGGATGAACGATTTCCGGAGAATGGAGTCCGGAGTGTCCCACAGCCCACCTTTCGGGTAAAGGCGGATTGGATGGCGGAGAGAGAGGGATTCGAACCCTCGGTACACCTTTTGGGCGTACACACGATTTCCAGTCGTGCCCCTTCAGCCTCTCGGGCATCTCTCCACAATATTCACCTTAGATCCGTGCAGTGCACCTGCAGGAGGAAAGCCTGATGGCGGAGAGGGTGGGATTCGAACCCACGTGCCCTGCTCTTCACAGGACAAGTCGATTTCGAGTCGACCCCGTTACGGCCGCTTCGGTACCTCTCCCCGTAATTTCCTCTTTTCGACGGCGCGTTCTGAAAAACCCGGTCAACAGATCGGCACATTCCGCCGCCCGAACACCGCCGATGACCTCCATATAATGATTGAAAGCCTGTATCCTTGTCAAGTCCACAACACCGCCCGCCGCTCCCCCCTTGGGATCGGAGGCTCCGAACACGAGGACTCGTATCCTTGCCTGGATCATGGCGCCAAGGCACATGACGCAGGGTTCGAGGGTAACGTAGAGCGTAGAGCCGGGAAGGCGATAGTTGCCGACCACCCGGGATGCCCGGCGCAGGACGGCGATCTCCGCATGAGCCGTGGGATCACAGGAAGCGATGGGGCAATTGTGCGCCGTGGCAAGGACGGTTCCCTCATCCGAGACCAGCACCGCTCCCACCGGCACTTCACCGGACCGCAGAGCCTTGCCGGCCTCGTCCAGCGCGATACCCATGAAGCATTCATGATCGTCCATACGCAGAATACCCTTCACCCCCCCTTCGCAGGCTCATGCAAATATCACAGTTCTTTCGGGCTGAAAAGCTCTTTTATTCTCTTCCATCCGATCTTATAATGCTGAAGATCATGGATACGGCGGGTGGGAACCTATGCAAGGAAAAACGATGAAAGCCGAAAAGCCTCACCGGCAGGCACCCTTTGTCCAGGTTGCGGGCATGAAGTTGGTCTACGAACCGCCCCGGCGGACAGATCAGCCCAGGAAGCATGCATGTCCGGACTGTCATTTCTGCCAGTTTTGCAGCGACGCTCGATGCCATTCCTGCCGGGAAAAGGAACTGCAGCCCGTTCACAGCCTAGACCGAAAGTTGAACCCTTATGAACAGGCCGGCCTGTACGAAGAGGTCAATGCCCGGTTCGAAAAACAGACGGAGTGTGAAGTCAATGGCTGAAAGGCCCGATACCGGTGTGAAGATGAAAACGGTAAATCGATACTCCTCTATCCTTTTTACTGTCTTCCTGGCACTGCTGTTCTGCTCGTGCGGCCTGTCCGCCCAGATCGACACCAGGGAAACGTCTTCCCACCAGGAGCAAAAGGTTGTTCAGCCTGCAACTGAACCGGAACCTCCCGCCGAATCCGGTTCCGTATGGCGTTCATTTCTCTGGGAAGCCCTCCCGGCGCAATGGCTTCGCAGCCCAACCCACAGCGTGGTGGTGGAAGCGTATCAACAGAACGGCTGGATTCCGTGTTTCATCACTGCCCGCTTCGAACTGAACGACAATGCCGCCGTGCTCCTGGAAAACCTTGACGACCTGGAAACCCGGGCCATCGATCCAAGGCCCTATAAACTCGATGAGCTCCGTCAGAAGATTCAGTTCCTTGGAGCCATGAGGAGTTCCGCTCCAACTTCCGGTCATGCCGGTGCAGCGCAGCCTCAGCCCCCTTTTGATCCCGAGACTCACAAGGCCCTGTACCAGGCGGCGGCGGAACTCGACATCCTGCTGGCCGGGGTTTTTGTCAGGTACTGCACGGAAATGGACCCCTTTTCGGGAGAAAGCCAGGCCCTGGCTCTCTCGGGCCAGGTTCCCATGGGACACTATCTTTCGGAACGAGTACCCGCATCCCCCCACTATGAACCACTCCTCCGAGCTTTGGCACGGTACAGGAAAATGGCTGCCGAAACAGCTCATCACCCCGTGCGCACGGCATCTTCTCTGCGCTCGGGGCACTCCGGTACCGAAGTGCGGGACCTTCAGAAACGCCTCCACCAGGAAGATTTCTACCACGGAAAGATCACGGGGGTATTTGATGCGGCGACCCTGCAGGCGGTCAGGCAGTTCCAGGCTTCCCACAACCTCGATGCGGACGGAGTGGTCGGCGGGAGGACCCTCGAGTGGTTGAATGTGAGCTATAAGGCCAAGTCGGAAATGATCGCGTCGAGCATTACGGCGCTGAGGCAGAGTCAGACGCGGCGCAATGAGCGCTACGTCCGGATCAATATTCCCCAGTTCATGCTGGAATATTACAGGGATGGAAGACCTCAGTCCCTGCATCGCGTGATTGTCGGCAAGTCATCCGGCAAGAAGATCAAGGTCAAGGGCAGGTGGGTCGGGGAGAATCAGACTCCTGTGCTGGCAAGCAGCATCGAGCAGGTCGTCATCAATCCGCGATGGTATGTTTCCGACCGCATCCGCCTGGAATTGAACCAGATGGCGTCTTCGGATCCCGAGTATTTCACCCGGCACGGATACGTGCGCATGAATTCCACTCATCCATGGGGAGAACCTCGACTGTTTCAGCGTCCCGGCCCCACCAATCCGCTTGGGCGCATCAAGTTCGAGTTCCCCAATGATTATGCGGTGTACCTGCACGATACCCCCAAGAAGCAGCTTTTTCAAAGGTCGCGCCGGGATTTCTCCCACGGATGCATACGCGTTGAAAAGGCGGACGTGCTGGCGGAGATCCTCCTCAAAGACGACGCCAACCCGGCTGCCGAAAAAGCGGCTTCGTACCTGTCCAACGAACGCCAGGTCTTCATCCGGCTCACCGACCCGGTGCCGATCATTATCGAATACCTGCCCGTAGGGTCCAATGACGGTGGACAGGTCATCTTTTTCGGCGATCCGTACGGATGGTTGTCGGAAAAAACGAACCCCAGAACCTGACAGGAGTCCCCGCAGGCCGAGAATACTCGACGGGTGCTATGAGGCTTTTTCGGATTCTGGGCCTAAATTAAAATTTAATCTAATATTAACTTATAATTGAAACCAATAATCACCCGAATCTCTTTCCGAGAAACATGGTTCTAATCCAATATAACAGCTTGAAAGTATACATTTAAATATTTTAAACTTTTATTTCAATATCCTAGCCAGTTGTATTTAGAATCATAAGATTTTCAATCGCATAACAGAAGCGCCTGGAGCACTTGTGCAGGATATCGTTTTATATCGATATTTCAGCCAATTGATAATGTCGCACAAGCCAGCAGTCGAAATGCACCTGCAAAAAAAAGTTTGACACGTTGTACTCTTTTACGATAGTGAAAATCATCTCAACAGGCGAACTGCCGATAAGGACAATCCTGACAAAGAGTTTTGTTTCCGTTTATATCGATCAGGAGGGACAGAGATGGGGCGATTTAACTCTCTCTCGGGGTTAAATTTTGTATGGATTTCTTTCATTTCCATAATCCTCCCAAGCATCTTCTTCGTTAACCCAATTCAGGCACTTACCGCATCCTACGGCCAACCTTACAACGGCCGGCTTGTCAACGGTGTACCGTTTCCGAAGCAGTTCCCCGGCTACCAGATCCGGGGAGAAGACCAGACGCATACGACTCCCGAGGTGGTGGGAGCGATGCTTGACGCCATCGAAGCCGTGCGCAACTATTTCCCCAACACGGCCGATCTTTACATCGGGGACTTTTCCAATCCCACGGGCGGTCCCATGCGCAATCATCGTTCGCATCAGAACGGCAGGGACGTGGACCTGGGAATGTATGCAAAGGACAACCGGACTCTCGACGGCTTCATACCGATGAATGAAGAGAACCTCGATGTAGCCAAGACATGGTGCCTTCTCGAGAACATCATCCGGTCCCAGCGCGTGCAGTATGTTTTCCTTGACCGGAGAATACAGAAGCTGCTTTACGACTACGCTGCCGCCCGGGGGACGGACCCTGCATATCTCGACCGCCTGTTCGGAAACGACAGGGGCTCCTTCGTACGACATGTGCGCAACCACGTGGACCACATGCACATCAGGTTTTTTACTCCCTGGTCGACTCTTGCCGCGCATATCGGTGACCATGAAGACCAGAAACGCATGGTTATCGACATGGCGCAGCAGGCTTACCTGCCGAAGAAAGTCCATTATTACGTGAAGGGGTCCGAGCGCAGCCTGGACACCCTTGCCAGCAGTTTCGGCGTTTCCAGGCGGGATCTCTGCCGTTGGAACCAGATCACGGGAACGCATCCGCTCACTCCCGGCAGCTGCCTGGTTTTCTACAAGCGCGGCTTTGAGATGGAGCCTGTCCGGCTGGCCCAGTCTCTTCAGCCCGGGTTGATCGTCGAGACTCCCCCGGTGAAGGTGGCCGCACTTCGGTCCACTGACACACTTTCCGATGCACCCATCATCATCCGTGAAACCTCTTCGAGAGAACGCCGCTCGTCAAGCGCCTCTTCAGCCCCGGCTTACGGGACCTACAAGGCGAAGAAGGGAGACACTCCCTCGAGAATCGCAAAGCTGCACAACATGGATGTCAAGACGTTCTGCCGGCTGAATAACATAAAGGAATCAAACACTCTGAAGCCGGGCCAGACGTTCAGGGTTGCTGCTGCAAGGCAGGTTCCGACTGCCAGGGATCTGAGATCCGGCGACTTGAAGCCTTCTCAGGACCAGGCGGTTTCCGCGCCTCGAAAGAGCGGCGGCTCCACCACGGCGACCTACACGGTGAAGAGCGGTGATACGATCCAGAAAATAGCCAAGGCAACGGGCATCAGTTCCGACAAGTTGATCCGGATGAACGGCTTGAAGCAGGGCGATGCGTTGAAGCCGGGGCGCCAGATGATGTTGGCGTCGACAGAACCTCCACCTGGCGCTTCCGTTGGGACCACCCGTTCGAACGCGTCCTCGCCGAAGCTGCCGGCATCCGGTACCTCTTCCGCAACAGCAGTATCCTCTGCAGCGACAAAAGGCAAGACCACCTCGACACAAGCAAAGTCCACCGTTGCCAGCAAGGCTCCCGCAAGTCCGGCTTCCACCAGGACCGTTTCGAAATCATCCGCTTCCTCGAAAACAACCGAACCCGCTGTGAAGAGCTCCAAGCCCGCGAGCGTCCGGCAGGCTCCCCAGCCTGTATCTTCGAAGTCTCCTGTCGCGGCCCCGAAACCCGCTGTTCCGGCTTCGGATACGAGGAAGAAGGAGGCGGAAGGGAAGCGTGTCGCCAAGGATCCTGCGGCGGGCAAAGTGAAGACACAGTCCACTAACGCCAGCGCATCCAGGGAATCCCCATCCCGTTCGACGACCGGGAAAAAGGGAAGCTGACCGGGGACCACCGTGCAGTTTGAGCGCTCGCCGGTGCAGCTCGGCGGATGTACGGAGAAATGTAACCGCACCTTGAAATAAAATCTTTTCTTCCACATTATAGTGTGTTAAGAGACTGAGCTCCCGACGGGCACTGTTTGAGTGCCCGTTTTTCTTTTCTATTTGGAGCCTGTTCCATTTAAATGATGAACAACGGGGGGCATCCCCGGCGGCGAAAGGAGCACAAAAAGAGGAAACCATGTCGAACAATATGACAACACTTCGAAATATCGGCATCAGCGCCCATATCGATTCCGGAAAGACCACTCTGACCGAGCGTATTCTGTATTTTACACAACGCATCCATGCAATACATGACGTGAAGGGCAAGGACGGGGTCGGCGCTACGATGGACTTCATGGAGTTGGAAAAGGAACGTGGAATCACGATCCAGTCAGCCGCGACCTATTGCACCTGGAAGGGTTATTCCATCAACATTATCGACACCCCCGGCCATGTCGACTTCACCATAGAGGTGGAAAGGGCCTTGCGGGTGCTGGATGGAGCCATTCTCGTACTGTGTGCGGTGGGTGGAGTCCAGTCTCAGTCGGTGACAGTCGACCGCCAGATGGTGCGCTACGGGGTCCCCCGGCTGGCATTCGTGAACAAGTGTGACAGGACGGGAGCCGATCCTTATCGAGTGGCCCGCCA
>JABUEY010000003.1 GCA_013314815.1 Syntrophobacteraceae bacterium | reverse complement strand
TGGTCTGGAAAAAAAGGCGCAATTTGTCCTTTTTCTAGCACTTCCTGAATGGCCGCGGAAGCTTTTGCGGGTTGCGGTCCTGTTCGAACGAAACGAGCGGGGCGGCAACGCACGAGATCGTGCCGGATCGGGGCGAAGGCAGGCCCGTGAGCGCCTGCTCGACCCCCGTTGCGGCCCAAAATGGCCGGCAAATTCTTCACCATCCGTCGGTGGTTACGGAGAATAGCTGGGATCATCGTCGAGCCCGGGCACCATCCATCGAGTCAATCCTTCCGTTGATCGGCATCCCCGGCCGGCAGCCGGGCGTCCTGCAAACGCCCGTCAAGCATCATTCGGTACAGGATCCGCGCGGTCACAGGCGCATGTGGATGCCGATCTCATGGGGTCATTTCATGCCGCTTTCGAAGATCATGGTCTGAAAGCTACAACGCTCTCATGAAGGCCACCAGGTCCTTCTTCTCCTGTTCGGTAAGATTCAACTGCTGAATCAGATTGAAAAACTCCACGGTATCCTCCAGGGTCAGCAGTCGTCCGTCATGCAGGTAAGGTGGCGAATCCTTGATCCCCCGCAGTGGAAAAGTCTTGATCGGCCCGTCTGCCGAGGCCATGCGACCGTTGACCATTCGAGGTTTGTAGAATCGTTCCGCCTTGAGGTTGTGCATGAGGTTGTCCGTGTAATAAGGGGCCGGATGACAGACGGCGCAATTGGCCTTGCCGAAGAAGATTCCCTGCCCTCTGAGTTCCGATTCGTTTGCCTTTGCGGGGTCGAGTTTGCCGTAAATGTCCAGTTTCGGTGCGGGAGGAAAATCCAGGAGTGCCTGAAATTCGGCCATAAAGTGCACCTGGCTTCCGCGTTCGAGGATATTGACGCCTTTCTTTGTCGCTATGACGGGATCTCCGTCAAAATAGGCGGCTCTCTGCTCGAATTCGGTGAAGTCCTCGATGGTTTTCAAGGCACGCTGAGAACCGAACAGTCGCTGGATGTTCACTCCGCGCAGGGGCGGTGTATCCAGGCGGTGCCTGAATTCCTGGGGACGGATATCGCCCACCAGGTGAGTGGCCGCGTTCGTGTGGCCGTTGACATGGCAGTCAAAGCAGGTGACTCCCCTGCTTGGCAGTGCCGACCGGCGGTCTTCCGTCTGGTTGAACTGCTGCTGAGGGAAGGGAGTCACAAGCAGCCGTAGTCCTTCGAGTTGCTTCGGGTTCAGAATGCCGTTGAACAACTCGTAATAGTTCATGAGGGTGACGACCTTTCCCTGGGACACATCGCCTAGATCGGGTCTTGTCGTCAGGTAGATGGGCGCGGGAAATTCGGGCAGGAAATGGTCGGGAAGGTCATAATCCAGGTCGAATCGAGTAAGATCCCGTGCTTCCTGCTTTTTGATCTCCTCGATGTGAAACCCGGGGAAGAGCATTCCGCCTTCCGGATGGTTCGGATGAGGCAGGGGCAGAAAGCCTTTGGGCCAGAGGTCCTTTTCTCGAATCTCGTCGGGTTTCATACCTGCAAGGCCGGTCCATTGCTCAAATCGTATCGTTCGTTGAGCAGGTCCATATGCCGTTTCATTACGGCCTCTTTTTCTCCCTCCATGCGTTTCTGGTGTTTTGAGAAAAGGCATCAGCGGTACAGAAATGCCGGCGATGGCGAGTATCATGAAGGCAGGTGCAGATGTTTCACATGCAAGGGGATTCGAACGGAAGCCACCACGTGATGCTGTTCGGTATACTCTTTGATTTTCCTGGTGCCTGGGGCGGGAATCGAACCCGCACGCCCACTGGGGGCAAGAGATTTTAAGTCTCTTGTGTCTGCCTATTCCACCACCCAGGCAATAAGGCTAAATCATTATCACAAACACGGCAATACGGAAAGGGAAATAACGGATATACATACGGGTGGATGGATGGCAAAAGGAGCGAATTGCGCCGTTTTATCCTGTGGTCACCTGTCCTTATGCAGAGTCGAATCACTGCTGTCTTCTTTCTCATCGTCCTCCCCGTCTTCATCTCCGTATTTCGAATATCGCCGCTTAAGCCAGATCCTGAAAAAGGCCGGAACGGTCAGAAGGGCCGCACCGAAAAACAGGATTTCGTAAAGATACTGCCCGAAACGAACGAACCAGATCCCCCGTCCTCTCAGGCTGTCCCTCCACTGCGCCTCCACCTCCTCGGGGGGTTTCGACAGGGCGGCCAGGAAGGCTTCCCGGACGTCTCTGCCTTCCTTGAGATTCCCCAGGATATCGAGAAAGGCGTCCCTGCCGTACTGTGAGGAAATGTAGTCCACAAAACCGCGGCTGGTTTCGTAGGCCACGAGCAACAGGTGCCTGTCGGCGGGAAACGAGTGTTCGAGACGGTGAAGCGGGATTTCCTTTCCTGCGGCACCGACCGCTCCAGGCATGCCGCTGCCTGCCCCCGCAAGGATCTCCCCGAGGCTGCCGCTTACCCACTGGCATGTCCCTTCGTCGAGCCACCGGGGGAGGTTCTCACGAGATATGTGTTCGTGGAGCAGGAGGTGGCAGAGTTCGTGCTTGAAGGCGTCGTTGAGGTGGTACACGTGAGAACTCACCGACTGCAGGTTGATCGCCACAACACCCGAGCGTGGTACGGCGATGGCCGACAGGTGGGGACTCCCGCTCATCTTCTCGAATATGCGCCTGTCTTCGACCAGCACCACAATAGGCCTGGTTTCGAGCCTCCATCGCAGCGCATCTTCAAGATCCGCCTTTACGGCCGGGTAGATGGCGAGAAGGTGATCCGCCATGCGCTCGAGAGAACTGTCGCCAACAATGACGATTTCATCGCTCTCGAAGATCACTCTACCCCGGACTTCCGCGGGATTCATTCCGTGCAGGAGCACGAGAAAGAACAGGAGAAAAACCGGTTTTCGAATGATCTGCATGATGAGCATCTTCTTCATTCTTGCTCGAGTCCAGCGTTTTGCCGATCGCGTGCCCATCCGCTGCTGACAGGACGAACCTTTTCTCTTGACAGTCGACGGACAAGCTGAATATAAGGACTTGATCATAAAACTTCATCCTGAAGCAGGTTTTTTTGCAGATCAAGGACGAGAACCCGATGAAGTGCCGCACGACAACTGCAATGTATGGTTATTCCTATTACGGTTACCCCGGGCGGTCTGCCCCTTAGGTGAAGGGCCTCAAGTTTCGAGGCCGTGGGCAGACCGCACAAGCGACTGCCCACGGTTTATTTTTCAAGCCGTGGTTTGTGTGAACCACGGCTTTTTTCGTTGGATAAGGACATGGACAGGACGGGACCAATGCATGGAAGGAGCCATTATGAAACATCCGAAACACCTCGCACGCCGGATCGCAGCGGCATTCTTTCTGCCGATTTTCCTGGGACTGCTTTTCAATCCCGCCATCAGTACGAACGCGCTGGCCGGGGAGCCGTACAAGATAGGAGCCGTGTTCTCCATCACGGGGGTAGGGTCCTTTCTCGGAGAGCCTGAAAAGAAGACCGCCGAGATGATCGCCGACCAGAGCAACAAGGCGGGCGGAATCAACGGTCAGCCGCTGGAACTGATCGTCTACGACGACGAAAGTGATGCCACCAAGTGCAATCTTGCCGTGAAGAAGCTCATCAAGAAGGACAAAGTGCCGGTCATCATCGGGCCGACGCGCAGCGGCGAAAGCCTTGCGGTGGTCAGCGTGGCCGAGGAAGCACAGGTTCCCCTCATTTCCTGTGCCACCAGCTACAAGATTGTCACTCCCATTGAAAGCCGCCGATGGATCTTCAAGGTTGCCGGCTCCGACGCCCACGTGGTGGGCAGGATGTTCGATTACATGAAGTCAAAAGGCATCGAGCGGGTGGCCATCATGACCGATTCTACGGGATACGGGGCCAGTGCGCGCGAGGAGTTTCTAAGGCTCGCTCCTGAATACGGGATGACCATTGTGGCCGACGAACGCTTCGGACCTCAGGATACGGACCTGACCGCCCAGCTCACGAAGATTCGGGGAACCCAGCCCCAGGCCATCGTCAACTGGTCCGTCGGTCCCACTCAGATTCTTGCCGTAAAGAACTGGCGGGATCTCGGACTGGATTCCATACCGCTCTTTCAGAGCCACGGCTTTGGCAGCCTGAAGAATCTCGAACTGGCCGGACCGGCCGCCGAGGGAGTCCTGCTCCCCCTGGCCCGGGTCAATGTCGGCCCGCTGCTCCCTGATGACCAGCCGCAGAAGAAGGTCATCATGGCCTACACCGCCGATTATGAACAGCGTTTCAAGGAACCCATTTCCTCGTTCGGCGGGCATGCCTGGGACGCGATGCACCTGGCCATCGCGGCACTCAAGGCCGTCGGACCCGACTCCGCAAAAATCAGGGACCACATCGAAAATACGCGGGGCTTTGTGGGCATGCACGGTATCTTCAATTTCTCGCCCCAGGACCACAACGGACTGAGCAAGAACGATCTCGAGATGGTTGTGGTGAAAGACGGCAAATGGGCTCTTGCCAGGTAATCGACGGGCCGGTCTCCAGACGCCGAAAACCGGTTGTATGGAAAGCGACTTCCATTCCATTATTGACAGAAGCTTCTCATTAGGCTTTAAGACATCGTAACCACTTGCAGTGAAGCCATAAGAGGTTGGTTTCCGATGGGGAACCAACCTCCGCCGCCTTGCTGCGTCGGTCTCCGTTTGGCCTCGCTTTGAAGACGGGGGCAGGCCCAAGGGGGTTTTTTGCCTTTGCCTCGATCGGTTCTCCGGAACGGTTCGAGGCTTGCCTGCGGCCCCTGGGCGGACGTCGAACCGGGAAGGCTTCATACGATGTGAAGCCATACAAAGGATTTTCCCTCAGCCGTGACTGAACATACTCTGGCCATGGATATTCTGCAGTACACCATCAGCGGACTCACCGTGGGCGTCATCTATGCCATGGTGGCTCTTGGCTACAATATCATCTATAACGTCACCGAGATCATCAATTTCGCTCAAGGGGAATTCGTCATGCTGGGCGGGCTGTTCGCCGCCTTTTTTGTGGGCACCTTCGGAATGCCCATTCATTTCGCTTTCTTTTCAGCGGTTTTCACCACGGCATGCGTGGGCCTGATCATGGAGCGCTTTGTCATCCGACGGGCTCGAAACACCGGCGTCCTGTCTCTGATCATCATAACGATCGCGATTTCCATCATGCTCAAGGGGAGTGCCATGCTGTGGTGGGGCAAGGATCCGTACAGCCTGCCCCCGTTCAGTTCCGGCGGTCCCATCATGATCGGCGGGGCCGCCCTGCAGCCCCAGGCGCTCTGGATCTTCGGCGTAAGTGCCCTGGTGGTCCTGTTGCTTACGTTGTTCTTTCGCCGGTCCGTCTATGGCAAGGCCATGCTCGCTTGCGCGGACAACCCGGGAGCCGCCCGGATGGTGGGGATTCCCGTGAGGCAGATGGTGCTGCTGTCGTTCATTTTGAGTGCCGCCATTGGAGCTGCAGCCGGAGTGGTCATCACACCCATTTCCATGATGGAATACGATCGCGGCGCCATGCTGGGTCTGAAAGGCTTCGGGGCCGCGGTGCTGGGAGGACTCGGCCAGTTTTTCGGAGCCCTTGTGGCGGGAGCCATTCTCGGGCTGGCGGAGTCCTTCTGCGCGGGGTACCTGTCATCGGGCTACAAGGATGCGGTGGCCCTTGTTCTGCTCCTCCTTGCCCTGTTTTTCAAGCCCGAGGGCATATTCGGCAGCGGGGAAGCGGCAAAATTGAAGAAATTCTGACAGGGTTTCGGAATGAACAGGAAGGATTGGTTGCTTTTCCTGGGTGTCGGTCTTTTCATCGGGGTTTTCCCGCTGGTGGTTCTGCAGTTCAAGGCCGTCTCCCATTACGTGGATGTGATGATCTTTGCCGGCATATTCAGCCTGGTGTGCCTGGGTTTGAGCATGCTCATGGGCTTTGCGGGCCAGATTTCCATGGCCCAGGCGGCGTTTTTCGGCATAGGAGCCTATGCGTCGGGAATCCTGACCAGCCGGTTCGGCCTGAATCCGTGGGCCGCCATGCCTGTCGGAGTTGCCCTTTCCGCCTCCGTGGCCTGGCTGATCGGAATCCCCACCCTGCGCCTGAAAGGGCATTACCTGGCTATGGCCACCCTCGGCTTCGGGGTTATCGTGCATATCATCCTGGGCGAGGAAGTGGAGTGGACGGGAGGGCCGTCGGGCCTCGTGGACATTCCCGGTCTGAGCCTCTTCGGTCGACCCGTTACGAACGATGTACACTGGTACTACCTGGTCTGGGGCATTGTCTTTCTGGCACTTGTCTTCTGCCTGCATGTGATCCATTCGAGGGTCGGCAGGGCACTTCGTGCCATTCACGAGGAGGAAACCGCCGCCGAGGCGATGGGGGTTCCCACGGCAAGGTTCAAACTCCAGGTTTTTGTATTGAGTGCCGTTTTCGCCGCAGTGGCCGGAAGCCTGTACACTCATTACGTCACGTGTCTCAACCCGGGCTCCTTCAATCTCATGTGGTCCATCCGTTTTCTGCTCATGGTCATGGTCGGCGGCATGCGGAGCCTGTGGGGAGCCATTATGGGCACCGTGCTTCTTACTTTCGTGGGCAACGAATGGCTCCAGGTTTTTGCCGACTTCGAAGTGCTGATCTACGGTGCCATTCTGCTGGTTGTGGCCATGTTTTTCCCGGGAGGGCTGGTTTCCCTCGTTCCGCGGTGGCCGGGTCCCCGGAAGGATCCAATCCCTGCCGCGAGCGACGGAGGTTCATGAGAATGGACTCTCACGATTTCGGGAAGGCAATCCTGGAACTCGAAGACATCACCATGCAGTTCGGCGGAATCACCGCCCTGCAGGGCGTGACGTACCAGGTGCCCCCGGATGTCATCCAGGCGGTGATCGGGCCGAACGGCGCGGGAAAGACCACGCTTTTTCACTGCATAAGCGGTCTTCTTCAGCCGACTTCGGGATGCGTCCGTATGAATGGCCACAGAATAAACGGACTGCCTCCCCACCGAATTACCGCGCTGGGCATCGCCCGTACCTTTCAACACGTAGCCCTGTTCAAGTCCATGACTGTCCTGGAGAACGTGATGCTTGCGAGACACCCGAGGACGCACAGCGGATTCCTTGCGACGGGCTTCAGGCTGCCGGGCATGCGTTCCGAGGAGAAGCAGATCAGGGAATCGGCGGCATGCTTCCTGGATTTTGTCGGCCTTGAGGACGACGCTCACCTCGAAGCCGGCACACTGCCCCTGGGCAAACAGAAGATTCTCGAAATCGCGCGAGCCCTTGCTACAGAACCGCGGCTCGTGTTACTGGATGAGCCCGCGGGGGGCCTGAACATGCGTGAAACCGAGGAACTCGGCGAACTCATCCGGCGTATTCGTGAAAAGGGAACTACCGTAATGCTGGTCGAGCATGATATGAACCTGATCATGGAGATCTCGGACCGCATCCTGGTGCTTCACTATGGCCGGCACCTGGCGACAGGCACTCCCGTGGAGATCAAGGACCACCCGGCGGTCATAGAAGCTTACCTCGGAGAAGGATAGGGCTTCGGGACGGAGCGTTCCATCGGGCTCGTTTTCGCTCCGGACCTCCGCAACAGGGGAAAACAGGCCGTATTTTTTCGGACAACCCATGCTCAAGGTCAAAAGCGTTCATACCTACTACGGAAATATTCACGCTCTCAAAGGAGTGTCCCTGCATGTGCGTCCCGGGGAGACCGTTGCCCTGATCGGAGCAAACGGGGCTGGAAAGAGCACCATTGTCAATACCATCTGTGGCCAGATCAAACCGCTCAAGGGCAGAATCGAGTTCCAGGGACAGCCCATAGAGGGGCTCGCTCCCGAGGAGATCGTGCGCCGGGGAATCGCCCTGGTTCCCGAGGGAAGGCAGATCTTCGCAACCCTCACGGTGGAATCCAACCTCGAGATGGGGGGCTTCGTACATCGCAACAACCACAGGCAGGTGCGGGAAGATATGACCCGCATGTACGACCGCTTTCCAATACTCAGGCAGCGCAGCCGCCAGCTGGCCGGAACACTCAGCGGCGGCGAGCAGCAGATGCTGGCTATCAGCCGTGCTCTCATGTCCCGCCCGCAGCTCCTGGTGCTGGACGAGCCTTCCATGGGGCTTGCCCCTCTTATCGTCAGGGAGATTTTTTCCATTATCGAGGAGCTGAGGCGCGAGGGGCGGACCATTCTGCTCATCGAACAGAATGCCCGGGCAGCCCTGCAGATTGCCGACCGGGGCTATGTGCTCGAAACCGGCAAGGTGGTGCTCCAGGGGGAAGGGAACACTCTCCTCGAACATCGTGAAGTGCAGAGGGCCTACCTCGGCAAGGGAGCCGGGCAGATCGTGGATGCCTGACCTGTCCGAGGGCGAACGGAAGCAGGTTATCGATTGCAGGCAACAGGTCACTAAGAAGAGGATGCCTCCATGCCCATCTGGGAACCGGACAAAGAATGCATGTCGCGGGACGAACTCCAGCAGTTCCAGCTGGAGCGGTTGCAGGCGACACTGAACCGTGTCTACCGAAACGTTTCCTTCTACCGGCGCAGATTCAAGGAATGCGATTTCCATCCTGAGAACGATTTGACCGAACTGAAGGACCTGCAGCGGCTGCCTTTTACGACGAGCCTGGATGTAAGCGACAGCTACCCTTACGATATGTTCGCGGTGCCTTTGCGCGAAGTGGTTCGGGTGCATTCGTCGTCGGGAACCATGACGAATCCGAGGGTGGTCGGCTACACCAGGCAGGACCTCAGGACATGGAGCAGTCTTGTGGCCCGGATTCTCAGCGCCGGAGGAGTCACGCAGGACGATGTCATCCAGGTGGCCTTCGCATACGGGCTTATGACCGGCGGACTGGGGATTCATTACGGAGCCGAACGTATCGGGGCCTCCGTTCTTCCCACGTCCGTGGGAAGAACGGAGCGTCAGGTCAAGATCATGCAGGATTTCAGGAGCACCGTACTGGTTTCGACTCCCTCGTATGCCCTGGTTATCGCCGACAAGCTGGACGAAATGAAGGTCGATCCCAAAAGGCTTTCCCTCAGGTACTGCATCTGCGCCGGAGAACCCTGGACCGAGGACATGCGCCGGGAAATCGAGGAAAGGCTCTATGTGAAGGTCACCGACAATTACGGCATCAGCGAGGTGATGGGTCCGGGGGTGGCCGGAGAGTGTCTTGAACAGAACGGCATGCACATCCAGGAAGACCAGTTCCATGCAGAGATCATCGACCCTGGGACGGGCAGGATCCTCGAACCGGGGGAAGAAGGCGAACTGGTCATTACGACGCTCACCAAGGAGGCTTTCCCGGTCATACGCTACAGGACTGGAGATCTGTGCCGGATTCTTACGGAACCCTGCCCCTGTGGAAGGACCTTCCACCGGATCGGGCGAATCCTTAGGCGCTGCGATGACGTGGTGGTCATCAAGGGCATAAACATCATCCCCGAACGCATAGGTGATATCCTTGAACAGATCAAGGGGGAGCGGCCCGTCTACCAGCTTGTGGCTGTGCGCGACGGTCACAAGGACCAGCTCGAAATCCGCGTCGAAGTGACCGAACAGTTCTTCTATGACAAGATGCGTGAGCAGCGCACTCTGGTGGACGGGATGCGAACGAAGGTAGCGAACTTTATCGGTATTACCCCCAGAATAAAGCTGGTGGAAAAAGGATCCCTCGTGCGGCAGGACGGCGTCGTGCGCCTTTTCGTCGACTGCCGCAACCCGGTGCGTTGATCTGCGTTGCCATCGGCCGCAAAGGTCGCTTTGGCTGCTTCCACATTCCTAATCAATGGATGGAGGTCATGAATGCATGAACTGTTGATGCCCGGCAACGGCCGCAGGCGGTTGCTGTTGGGCAATGAGGCTATTGTTCGGGGGGCTGTCGAGGGGAACGTCCGGTTTGTGGCTGCATACCCTGGAACCCCTTCTTCGGAAATCATCGACCGGTTCTCGCAGCTGGCTCTGGAAGCCGGAATCTACGCGGAATATTCGGTGAACGAAAAGGTGTCCATGGAAGTGGCCTGTGCGGCGGCTGTCTCCGGCGTGCGCAGCCTGTGTTCCATGAAGCACGTGGGGCTCAATGTCGCCGCCGATGCCTTCATGACCCTGGCGTATGTGGGAGTCAAGGCAGGGATGGTGATTGTCGTCGCCGACGATCCTTTTCTGCATTCGAGTCAGAACGAGCAGGACAACCGCTATTACGCAAAGATGGCGGGAGTGCCCATGCTTGAGCCTTCGACTCCCGAGGAAGCCAGGGCGATGACCACAGAGGCCCTCGATCTGTCCGAAGAATACGGGATCCCGTGCATCCTGCGTACGACCACTCGAGTGAACCACTGCCGCGGACCGGTGACTTTCGGAGATCTTCCTTCCAAAGCTCCAGCCGCAGTCTTCAAAAAGGATCCCTTCAACCTGGTGGTTGTCCCCATGGTCGGCCGTAAACTGAGGCTCGCACTCCTCGATAAGCTCAAGAAACTCCAGGACGCATCCGAACACAGTTCTCTGAACTTCACCGAAGGGTCCGGCAAGTGGGGCGTCGTTACCAGTGGGGCATCCTATCTCTTCGTGAAGGATTCCGTGCGAGACCTCGAACTCGAAGGCCGGGTGAAGGTCTTGAAGCTGGGCTTCACTTTTCCTTACCCGAAGGCTGTTATCCGGGATTTCATGTCGGATCTCGAAAAGGTCCTGGTAGTCGAGGAACTGGATCCGTTCCTGGAAGAGGCCGTGCGAATTACGGCCCAGGAAGCGGGACTGCCCGTGCTCGTGGCGGGAAAGGGCGACGACCTGGTGCCCCGGGCGTTCGAGCTCGATGCCGTAAAGGTGAAGAAGGCCATGAGTTCGTTCTTTCAGGTGGACTATGAACCTCCCGAGGTCTTCACAGCGCCGCAGCTGCCCTCGAGGCCGCCCAACCTCTGCCCCGGCTGCCCTCACCGGGCTACCTATTATTCCGTGAAGAAGGTCTTCGGAGACGAAGCTGTCTACCCGACGGACATTGGATGCTATACCCTTGGGGTCCTTCCTCCCCTGCGAATGGCGGATTTTCTTATCTGCATGGGTTCCGGTGTTTCCACGGCGGGAGGTTTCAGCAAGGTGCTCGACCAGCCTGTTGTCGCCTTCATAGGAGATTCCACGTTCTTTCACAGCGGCATCACGGGACTCATCAACGGCATCTCCCACGATCACCGCTTCCTCCTGGTTGTTTTGGACAATGGTACGACCGCCATGACGGGCCATCAGCCCCATCCCGGCATCGAACTCACCCCCGAGGGGAAAATCGAGCCCAAGGTAAGCCTGGAGAAGGTGATTGCGGGGTGTGGAGTCAAACACGCGGCAACAGTGAACCCCCTGCAGGTGAAGAAGACCCAGGACGTTTTGCAGGAACTGCGCCGGACCATGAAAGAACCCGGAGTATCGGTTCTCATTTCCAAGAGCCCCTGCCCTCTTTATGAAAACCGGCTGCTGGGGAAAAGGCGGAAGGTGGTCTTCGAAGTGGATGAATCCTCGTGCGACCTGTGCAAAAGATGCCTCGAAGACCTGGGTTGTCCGGCATTTTCCTGGAGTACTTCGGCGGCGGGAGACACGTGCATACGCATCAACGAAGCGCTCTGCAGCGGATGCAGCGTCTGTGCACAGATCTGTAAATCCATCAGACCGAAGAAGATCGGAGAGGGCAAAGGAGGGAACGAGTGATGACCCAGGCAGAACAGACTTTCCAGGCCTTGCGCATATTTTTCACGGGTGTCGGAGGCCAGGGGACCCTTCTGGCTACCCGCCTGGTGGGAGAAGCGGCCCTCGAAGAAGGACTTCCCGTTGCCATGAGCGAGATTCACGGGATGGCGCAGCGGGGTGGAGTCGTTGAATCGTCGGTTGTTGTGGGCAATGTCTGCAGCCCTACCATCGCCGACGGGGAAGCGGACATCGTGCTGGCTTTCGAACCACTCGAAGCCGCTCGCGCCCTTCCCAAGTGTCATTCGAAGACCCTGGTGATATCGAGTACGGTTCCCGTGGTGCCGTTCACCGTTGCCACGGGGCAGGCCGAATACCCGGCGATCGAAGACCTTCTTGGAGCAGTACGATCCAGGGTTGCCTCGGTCATCGAGGTGGACACGGCAGCCCTGGCGCGGGATGCCGGTTCGGAAAGGGCGGCCAACCTCGTGATGCTCGGAGTCCTGGCAGGTACGGGCCGGCTTCCCGTGTCCATGAAAAGCTGGCAGGAAGCTCTCAGGAGGATTTTGCCCGAACGTGTCCAGGAAGTGAACCGGCGTGCCTTCCAAACAGGCTATACCCTGGGCAGAGAGCTCTAATCGATCTGCGTCTACTCGTCCATCTCGTTCAACCTCTCGTCAACGAAACGGGCGATGAGCGATTCGTATTCCTTCCCGACGGAGGAGCGCAGGGAGAAGAGTTCATATTTGATGTTGTTCCAGTAGGCGGAGAGGCTTTCACGAGTCTGGTGCTTGTTGATTTCTCGGAAGATGTTGTCCAGGTATATTTCACGAAGCCGGGAGAGATGAAATTCGAGGACCTCTTCGAGCAGGAATTGCTGCTCCTCGGAGAAGGACATGGCGGACTGAGTCTCCTCGATTTCTCGCCTGATGTTCCTGAATTCTTCAAAACTCCCGGATCTGCTCAACTTCTCCTGGAAGGACTTGAGAACCCGGTCGTTGATCTTCCTCTGCTGTTCCTCGTATACCCTCTGCAGTTCCTCCCGGAAGCTTTTCGTATCATACGGCAGCTTCTGCTGTAGCTCGCGGACAACCTCGTCGTAACGCTCGTTGAGTTCTCCGTGCTCCCACAGCACCGTCAGGGACCTTGTCAGGATGTCGAACTGGATGGCGTCCTGGTAATTGATCCTCACGGCCTGTTCGTGAGCACTCGCCTCGAAACGCAGGTCCCCCAGCTCCCCCGCGACATACAGCAGACTCCCGTTCTCGAAGCAGGATCGAGGCATGCTCATGCCCCGCAGGATGCTCCTCAAAACCTCATGCCTTCGTTGGATGTCACGGCTGAGCAGCCTGAAACTGATGAGACCCTCCCTGGCGGAAAGCCCGAAGTGATGGTGAAATGCCTGAAAGGCTGCAATCAGCAGTTTGAGGCACTCTTCCATGCCGAGGAACCGGGTGAGAGGGTGGAAATCGTAGATGCGCATCCTGCCGCCCAGGTGATCGAGGCAGTACAGGAGATAGTAGCGGACTTCGGCATCGAGGCCTGAGACAGCTTGGATCAATTGCACGGCGGTCTGCAGCTGTTTTTCAAACGTGGCCAGGCCCACGCTTTTCAACTTCTTCTTATGGTAGATGAAATGGACGGGCATCCTGAGCAGGTGCATCTGGAGGTCCTGGTAGTCCACCCAGGTTGCGCCGACCAGCTTCAGCAGCCTTTCCACGGCGGCGCTTTGCCTGCCGTGCCATAAGGCCTCGTCTTCGATATCCGCGTCCACAAATCCGCATTGGAGTGCCTGCTCGGACGGCGGCGTCCATATGCTGTGAGTGTCCAGCTGAAGATCCGTAAGCACCGCGGCGCCCTTGTCGCGGAAATAATCCCGGAGTCCAGTCTCCCAGTTGCTCTTGGACTTGATGATCTCGAGGGAGATCGACCTGATTTTCAAGAAGGCATCGAGGAGGTCCGAGATCATCAGGCCTTCCTCGACGGCCGAAGCCGAAAGGATGGAGTGAAGCACAAAGACGTCGAGGAGCCTGGAATCCTGTTCGCTGGTAAGCTTCTCGAGGGCGACGATGGGTTCCTCCCCCTGGATGACGTGGCCGATGAGGCCGTGGTGTTTGACGAGGAGTACAACGAGCTGTTCCACCTGGTGATCGAGGCCGTATTTGTCGAGAATGGCGGATTTTTCGAGGATGAGTGCCCCTTCTTCCGCGTGCGTCCAGCGAATGCCTTCATCGAAGAGGGCCGCCGAGTAGGGTTCGAGTTTGCCTATTTCCTGGAAGAGGAGAGCGAGGGTAAGCGCCTGGTAAAGCACGGGCTTTTCCTGGATGCGTTCGACCCAGAATTCGAGGGTTTCGAGCTGGGAGTGGGTGGCTCCGATACCTTCCTCGGCCAGGGCTCCGAACTCCTGCTTGGCAAGCTGGTAAAAAGTATTGCGATCCTGGAAGGCGTTGCGGTCCTTGATGACCAGGGCCTGAAATTTTTCGAGGCAGCGCATGACGTAAGCGCCCATGGACTGACTCTTTCTCGTGGGCCAGTTTTCTACAAGGTTGCCCAGAGCGTGGAACTCCGGCAGAATGAATCTCAGGATCTCCGGGCAATGCTGGGCCAGAACGCTGATCGTGTCGTAGATCTCCTCGGGGACGAAGATCTGGCTCTGAATGATCCGCTTGAGCCTCTGCTCGATCTCGACAATCTCCCGGTCCTTCTCTTCAACCCCTCCAACTCTCTCGTAAATCCCGCATTGCAGAAAGCATCCCTCGCGATCGAGATATTCGTGAAAGCTTTCGAGTTCCGAGAAGCGCCTTTCCATCTCCTGTAGATTCTTCAGGGAAATGCCGCGCAGTTTCTGGGATTCGAAATGAGCCAGAAGGGCCTCGATCTGCTGGATGTTTTCATCCACATCCACAAATGAAATATCGATCACCCGGGTGACCGGGTGGCTGATGAGCCGTATGCCGCTGTCGAAAATGAAAGCGGGGCGGTTGGCGGCAAGGGTTTTCTTGATTTCGTCAAAGAAAGCAGGCTGCAGTCGTTCCACGGGAATTCGGAGCAGTATTTCCTCTATCTTGCGGATGCGCGGTTCCCGGCGGTCCCTGGGAATCCCGGCCAGTATGGGGTTGAAGTTGATAATGTTGCGTTCGGACGAATTCACCGCGATCCACAGCAGCACAAAGCCGGCCCGTGTGCCCAGTTCTCTGAAAAGGTGACCTGTGCCGTGGAATTCGGTGTCCAGGAACTGCCGGAAGAAATAGGACTGGCCGAAGACATAGTCCCCCATGAACCTTTGTTTGAATTCGTCGGCGATTCGGGCGAGCTGCAGGGCCTCCTCCATCTTGAACAGTTCGTCGAAATTATAGTCGCAGATGACTTCCTTCTGGGACGGACCCTTGCGCAGATATTCCTGCCATTCGTCGAGGAATTCGAAAAGGTTGAAGATCTTCATCATCTCCCGGATAGCCCTGTTCTGGACTCCGCCCAGAGCGCTGATGCGAAGATCGTTGAGCTTGTCCCAGTCGAGATTGGGTTCGGTGGCCACATTGATGGCGTCGTCATAGATGCGGTAAAGTTCCCTGGCCTGCTCCCCGGCGAAGGAATCCCCGAGTGACACGATGATTTCTGCCATGCTCATGAGCCGGCATGCGCGGAGGAGATCCAAGCTTTCCTGGTGCCTCCCGCTTTTCGCCCTGTCGGTGATGGGTTTGAGGGTTTTTGCCGGGAGCTTGCCGAACACGATGCGACTCATGGTGGTATGCCCCACCACGATGAGGAGGATTTCACGGAGCTGTGCGGGAGTGAACCCATGAAGGGCGAGTTTGGGGATGTTCTCAAGAATCGGGGTAACGGGTCCTTCGATCTCGTCGGGATTGAGGGTATCGCGGATTCTTTCCAGCTTCGGTATGTGAGAGAGCAGTTTCACCACCGCACTGAATCTTTCGTTCTGACTGCGAAACGGATTGGTCAATCGAGTGAGTTCCAGTTCGGACAGCTTTTCGTACTTGTGGTCCCGGATGCGCACCAGGGTCTTCAGAACATCGATCACATACCGGAACGTCTTGCGGTATTCGGCCACCAGGGGGAGGCTGCAACCCTGCATCCCGGATGTCTTGATTTCCTCTTCGAGGTCGGCAAGGGTTACACAGGGCTTGCGGGGCTTGCCCACAAAGGTGAGGAGGCTTTCGGGCATTTCGCGGTCGATCTCAAGCCGCTCCTTCCAGTAATGGTGCAGGCCCTTCGGCGATTTTCTCTGCAGGGACTCCGCCTCGAAGTACGGTTCGAAAATCATCTTCCACTGTTTTTCATGATTCTTGATGTAGGGTTTCGGAAGGCGAAGGTTGAGGTGAGGAAGCCTGTTGATCTGGTCGATGGTGAGTTCCTCGGGCTTGTGATGGTTCAGCAGGCGCTTGAGTTGCGGTTCAAAAAACGCGAACCGGTTCAGATAATAGTGCAGGTCCGAAAGGTGGACTTCCAGGGCCATGTCCGTCGAATGCCCCTCGTATCTCCGCCGCGTCTTGAAGGTGTGGGAAAAGAGAAGGAAGAACTTCAGTTCCTCCTCGCTCTTGAAGCGCACCCTGCAGCTTTCATCCTCCTGCGGGCAGGACGAATGAGCCAGGACATGTATCTTTCCGCCCTCGTCGATGAGGTCGTAGACCTTTCCGAGAAGGTACATGGCGTAATCCATGAGGCGCCTGCGGTTCATTCCCCTCCTGGACGTTCTGGGCAGCTTCTGTTCGAGAAGGTATTCGAAAGGATCCTTGGGCAGAATGACGATATCGAGGGGGGTGCGCCATGAACGCAGCTTTTCGAGTGATTCGAAAAGAAAGATCCGTTGAGAGGACAGTCTGGCCGTCAGTTCGTGTACGATGAGGTCATGGCTCGATGTCAGCAGGCCGATGTCCAGTCGGTCCGTGCGGGTTTCGAATACGTGCCGGACGATGAGTTCCTCGATTTCGTCGGCTTTGTTCTTGATTTCCTGGAGCGAATGGGCGACCAGGTTGATGGGAATGAGGAAGTAGGGTTTCCCGGTGAGGCTGAATCGAATGAGAAGTCCGAGCTTCTGGTAGATGGCGTTGAGCTTGCCTGCGTGATCACCGAGTCCCTGGGTGTCCTGAAAGTCCAGGCTTTCAAGGAAATCCATGTCCGCAGCGTTCAAGACAGCCTGCTCGATGAGCCCCAGGCCGTAGGCGTTTCCGCCGAATCGGCTGGGAAGAAAACCGGGATGATCCTCGGCGGCGAAGGTCCCCATGGGAACATCCCGGGGATTGATCCCGTACTGGTAGTAGTCTTCGGGGTTGATCAGCCGAAAGAAGGTGTCCCGGCGTTCGTATTGCCTGGAGGGCAGGCTGTGCTTCTTTTCGTTCATTGCTCTTTCCAAAAATCCTGCTTGGCGGAAGGTCCCTGACGCATTATATAACCTTCTGCACATCACTACTGGCTGATGTTCGACCGACAAGCATTCCCTTGAAACATCTTAACAAGCCGGAAAGAGGTTTCAAAGCGGAATTCCGAAGAATCGGAAGGAGTTGAAGTAAGGCTCCAGTACGGGGGAAGGAGCCCGAACAGCAGCACAAAGTTCAGGAGGAGAAACATGAACAGGGAGTCTCTTCATTTAAAGGTTGCCACACTGGGAGTCCTGGGCAGGTCTCCCCATGCCCCCGGCACCCTGGCGACTCTTGCAGTGGGGGTCCCCTCCGCTTTTCTCCTTGGTTTCCTCCCCTTGTTCCTCTCGATCCCGGTGGTTGTGACCGTTGTCCTCGTGGGCTTCCGGGTATCGGAAACAGCGGAAAAGGTGCTTCAAAAACAAGACAGCAGGGAAATCGTAATCGACGAACTCGCCGGCTACCTGGTTACCATGATCCTTCTTCCCGTATCCTGGAAATCTCTCCTCCTGGGCTTCGCTGCGTTTCGCCTGTTCGACATATGGAAACCCTGGCCCGTCAACCTCCTGCAGGACAGGCTGAAGGGGGGGGCAGGAGTAGTCATGGATGATGTGGGTGCCGGCGTGTATGCCTGTGCACTGGTCTGGCTTGCGCTCCGGATGGGAATCTGATCGACCGGGCTCGAAGATCTCTCCGCCCGTGCGTCGTCTCCACCCACTCGGGATGGCATCAGCTCCCCCGGGCTATTCTTTTGCGGAACCTCCGCAACGCAACAAAAACCAGGCAGGCAGCCGAAAGCCCGAGGGCGTCGAGCAGCACGTCGCCCCAGCTGGGGTCGCGACCGGGAATAAAGGATTGATGTATTTCGTCCGCTATGCCATAGAAGATGCCTGCAGGCAGAACCCGCAGGCTGAACGGGGAAAAGCCCTTGTTTTGCAGAATGGGATACCAGATCCATCCGAGCAGGAGACCCAGGGTGAAATACTGGAAGGGATGGAAAAGGTTGGTATTGAACGGGGCGGATACTCCGGGATAGGATCTGTTCGACAGGGAGAAGATAAAAAAAGCGTAAAGAAGAGCCGGGATACCTCTTTTCCAGCTGGATATTCCGGCTGAAGAATCATATGCGACAAAAAGCAGCGATATTCCACCGCCGAGCAGCAGAATCACGAATGGAACCGTCACCTGCTTGAAGTCCATGTTCAGGTACAGCGCCAGCACAACAGCACCGGCAGCCTGGGTGAAAAAGATCAATGCAATCCAGACCCAGGGGGAGAAAACCGGTGTGCTGAACGGATCCCCTGCAAGAAGAGGCAAAGACATTTTGGGATCGCTGTTCTTCTTCATTGATTTGAAATCAGCCCGAAGCATATCCTCATCCTTGCTGGATTGCATTTCTGCCGCCTTCCAGCGCGGCAGACCGAAGCATATTTGCTTATATCCCGATCCTTGTCCAGTGGAAACTGCCGTCCTGCATTTGCCGTATGGCATGAAATTGCTGGGATTTTCGGTCTGGGGATCGGGAGGATGAAAGAAGAATACGCATATGCGTTTTCACCGGAAAGCTCGATCTGCCATCGTGCGAATGTTTAGTGCGGCCGCCGCCGCACTGCCCCTGATATGCGCCTTCCCATCCGTGCTGCCGGGCTTTACCGCGGAGGAACTCAACACCATATCTGTTTACGAAGCGGTTGCACCTTCCGTGGTGAACATCACCACCATGGCCTGTGACCCCGAGTTCTTTTTCTGTGCGGTCCCTTCTTCAACAGGTTCCGGATCGGGAATCGTATTGAAAGCAGAAGGCATTATTGTGACCAACCACCACGTGGTGGCCAGCGCCAGGGATATCTACGTCACGATGGCGGACAACCGCAACCTCGAAGCAAAGGTCATTGCATCGTCGCCCCGGCATGACCTGGCGGTAATACGTGTCGATGTCGGTGACAAGCCCTTGAAGGAAATCGTCCTGGGCAATTCGGACAACCTGCGGGTTGGAGAAAAGGTGTTGGCCATCGGGAACCCATTCGGCCTCGGAGGAACACTCACCACCGGAGTAGTGAGCATGACCGGGCGAGACATCAAGAACGGAGGCAGGGTAATGGAGGACCTGATCCAGACGGATGCTTCCATCAATCCCGGGAATTCCGGAGGCGCGCTCGTGAATTCGTCCGGGGAACTAGTGGGAATAAACACCATGATTCTCAGTCCGACGGGGAGCAATATCGGCATTGGTTTTGCCATTCCCGTGAACAGGGTCAAAGAGGTAACCCCCGGTCTGATGCACGGTTGGGACAGGTTGATGGGGTGGCTACTGGTTCTTATTATCCTTTTATGGATCTACGGACGGATCCGGCGAGTGTGAGGTAGGATCATGCGTTTCATACACAAGAATCTGGCATTGAATTTCGTCGCTCTCTCCATCGTTGCGCTGTACTGCGGGTGGGCCGGAGCGATGACCGAAGACGAAAAGAACAATATCGACCTCTATGAGAGGCTGGCTCCCGGTGTGGTGAACATCACGAGTACGGTCATGGAACGGGATTTCTTTTTTAACGTTGTTCCCAGGCAGGGGGCGGGTTCGGGATCCATAATCGACTCGAGGGGCTATATCCTCACCAACCACCATGTGATCGAAGACGCTCGCAAGCTGGAAGTCACTCTGGCCAGCGGAAAGAAATACACCGCCCAGCTGATCGGTTCGGACCCGGACACCGATGTGGCCGTGCTTAAGATCGACGCTCCTAGGCAGGAACTCGCCGTCATTCCCATGGGCACTTCCGAAAACCTGAAGGTGGGCCAGAAGGCTCTGGCCATCGGCAACCCCTTCGGACTCGGCCAGACCCTCACCACTGGAGTGATCAGCTCCGTTGGCCGCACCCTGCGGGCATCCAACGGAATGCTCGTGGAAGACGTTATCCAGACCGATGCTTCCATCAACCCGGGAAACTCTGGAGGGCCGCTTATTGATTCGTCCGGAAAGATGATCGGAATCAACACCGCCATATTCAGCCCGACGGGAGCCAGCGTGGGCATCGGGTTCGCCATCCCCATCGACACGGCCAAGAGAGTGCTCGATGACCTCATCGAAAAAGGCTATTATGCATATCCGTTCATCGGAGCCACACTCATGACGCTCTCGCCCGGCCTGGCCGAGGCTCTCAAACTGCCGGTGGAAGCCGGAGCGATGCTGGTGGAGGTGACCGCCGGTGGTCCGTCGGAAAAAGCGGGGCTCCGAGGAGGAGACCGCCGCGCCCAGATCGGCAACAATATCGTTGTGGTGGGCGGAGACATCATCGTCAAAATCGACAGAGAACCCATCAGGGATGCCGATGCACTCATCCGCTACATTCGCAGGCTTCGCCCCGGAGACCGCGTGGTCCTCGAAGTGGTAACCTGGGAAGGAAAACGTGAAACCGTCAGGGTGACCCTCGGGGAGCGTCCCAGGCCCGTTCGCAGGCGATAAGCCCGGGCTCGACTCTGCTCGGCTCATCGCCGGGCGTCATGGAAGGCCCGCCTGCCGCGGTATCGACGGTTGACGGGCTTTCACCAGGAGAAACCGATATCATGAAAAACCGTTATCCCGTCCTGAAGAACCGGAGGCCACGGCCCCTGACCGTCGTCATCATGGATGGAATCGGCTTTCGGGAAGGCAACCCCGGCAACGCCGTTGCTGCGGCTTCGACTCCCCATCTGGACCGGCTCGTCCAAACCTGCCCGCACACCCTCCTCAAGGCCCATGGAACTGCGGTGGGCCTGCCTTCCGACGAAGATATGGGAAACTCCGAAGTCGGCCACAACGCCCTCGGCGCCGGCCGCTTCTATCCTCAAGGCGCCCGGCTGGTCAATGAAGCCATTGCTTCAGGCCGGATCTTCGAAGGCAGGGGCTGGAAACGCCTGGTCGATTTCTGCCGCCGCCACAACGGCACCTTTCACTTCCTCGGGCTTTTTTCCGACGGCAACGTCCACAGCCACCTGGATCACCTGAAGGCCATGATCAACCGCCTCGCCCGCGAGGAGGAGATTGCCCGCGTGAGGATCCATATCCTGCTTGACGGCCGAGACGTCGGAGAAACCTCGGCCCTGGATTACGTTGTCCCCTTTGAATCGTTTCTGAAGGACATCCGTGAAGCCACGGGGTGCGACTGCCGCATTGCGAGCGGCGGAGGCCGGATGAAGATCACCATGGACAGGTATGAGGCCGACTGGAACATGGTCGCCCTGGGCTGGAAGACTCACGTCGCAGGCGAAGGCCGCATGTTCCCTTCCGCCGAAGCGGCCATCAGAGCCTTGCGCGAGGAGAACCCCGGCGTTATCGACCAGGACCTGCCTCCTTTCGTTATTGCCGGAGAAGACGGGCCGGCCGGGGCCATGCGGGACGGGGATGCCGTTGTCTACTTCAACTTCCGCGGCGACCGGGCCATCGAAATCTCCAGGGCCTTCGAAGAGGAGGACTTCGACAAGTTCGAAAGAATCCCCCGTCCCGATGTCGCCTATGCGGGGATGATGGAATACGACACCGAGGCCCATATCCCGAAGAGCTACCTCGTGGAGCCTCCCTGTATCGAACACACCATGGGTGAATACCTTGCCGCGGCAGGCATCCGGCAGATGGCCATCAGCGAAACCCAGAAATACGGACACGTAACCTATTTCTGGAATGGAAACCGTTCGGGAAAGATTGACGAGGACCTGGAAGAATACATCGAGGTTCCATCGGATCGAGTGCCTTTCGAACAGCGCCCGTGGATGAAATCGGCCGAAATCACCGACCGGGTGGTGGAAGCCGTCATGTCCAACCGTTTCGACATGATCCGCCTGAACTTTCCCAACGGAGACATGGTGGGCCACACGGGAGTGTTCCACGCTGCGGTCATCGCCGTGGAATCCGTGGACCTGGCCATCGGCAGAATCATGCACGCCGTGGAAAAGGCCGGCGGCATCCTTATTGTCACCGCCGACCATGGCAACGCCGACGAAATGTTCGAACTCGACAGGAAAACCGGCATGCCGAAACTGGGCGAGAATGGTCTTCCCAAGCCGAAGACAGCCCATACGCTGAACCCCGTCCGTTTTATCGTCTACGACCCCTCGGGCAACGGCGCCATCCGCATCAATCCCGATGTGAAAAACCCCGGCCTTACCCACGTCGCCGCCACATGCTTCCAACTCCTCGGGCTCGAACCGCCTGAACTCTATGATCCCCCCCTGCTGGTCTGCAGCTGACACCACGTTGCAGGGGTGGCAGGGAAGAACATCCCCCACGGATCCGCGAAGCTCCACTCGATAGGAAGTTGCACATGGTTTGAGTCCCGGCGCCTGCGGAGACCTTCCCGAATCGGATTCATGCCGAGAACCAGTACCTTCTACGGCTCCCTTTCCATGGGGGGGATCCCGTAGGGGCGGTTCACGAACCGCCCCTGCAATCACCCGTGATTACAGGGATTCCATGTAAATGATTCGGCACAATCACCCATTCATCTCGATCCCTTCTTCAACGGCGATCCAGGGACCGGACCGGGTGGCTGTTCACCGGCCCGGTTGTCCGTTCCCCGGGCATCTCCCGCAGGGAACTTTTACCCCCTGATTGCGCCTGCTCGCAGGCGCATAAGTTCCCGCCTTCGGGGGGATGACGTTGTTGTGGGGATGACGTTGTGATGCCATGGATCCTCTGCGTGAAAAGCGCCGGAGGTACCCCTTTGCCGAACGAACCCCTATCCCTCGCCACCCGCATGCTTTGAAACGGCCTCTGATGATCCCTGAACGGTATCCGGTATTCCATAGTTGAATAGTCTTAGAGAACTATAACTTTAGATATAGACATGAAGCGGCTGAGCATTTCTTGATGGGATGTCGTCAGAATTCTGAAGGAAATAATCTTTCCAGAATAATTATCATGGGATATCAAAGAGTAATAAAATATATCCAACGGTATATTGTTCTTATATTTTGGCCGTGATACATGGCAATCAATGGAATCTTATAAATCTATTTTATCAAATTTCCATCGATTCATTTGAGAGTACAGTGGAAAGGAGGTGTCTTATTGATAAGGATAATGTGAGATTAACTTTTCTGGACGCAAGTTATACTTGAATAATGGAGGTTGCATCATGTCAGCGGATCAGAAAAAGAAGGGTGCTGTAAAATTCATTTTTTGGACCATCATATCTTTTGGGATCCTGGTCTATGCATGGCATTCCTACAGTTCAGGGCAAATGGTCGCATGGTATTACTACCAGGCAAGTGTCGACGGGTATGCGATCAACGCGTTTTCATTCAAGGAAGCGACAAAGGAGAATCCAGCGGTGCTCCAGGTCGGCGCTTTTGAGCAGATCGTTAACCTCCAGGCGGTTCCGGTGAAGGCGGGTGATCGACTGCCCATCAATGCCACGGGTATCATCAGTACCAAGGATTTGAAGGAGGGAAAACGCGTCAAGCTTGAAGGCGACACGATCAAAGTGATGGTTCCAACGGAGGTCAAGGAAGCGAAGGGCTTCAAATACAAGGACACGTACAAGCACAAGGGGATCAAGACCAATCCGTGGTCCGGCGCATGGAATGTGGGAATCGTCTTCGCACTTGGGATTGCCCTCGGATACATGGCCGAAGGATTCACAGACCTGTTCGGGCTGAAGCTCAAGAAGATCGAACATTACGGCCATTGATCACAAGTCATGACAGGAGGCAATCATGTTTGAATTCATTATCGCTGGAATTGAAGCTCCGGTATTCCTGCTCGTCCTGACCGGATTCACAGTGGGCATTGTCGGTGGATTCATCGGGGTCGGCGGCGGCTACATGGTGACTCCCGCCCTCATCGTGTTCGGCTTTCCCGGCTACATGGCGTCGGGGATCGATATGACTCACATTGCCGGAAAATCCATCGTCGCCACGGTACGGCATCGGCAACTGGGGAACATAGACTGGGTTTTGGGTCTTGCCATGGTGGGCGGCACTATGCTCGGTGTCGAACTGGGCGTAAGGCTCCTCAATTACACCAAGAAACTCGGCCTGTCCGGCATTGTGCTCCTCACCTGTTCCGTTGCGATCATGCTCGCGCTCTTCATCTACACCCAGCTCGAAACCCGCAAGGCACACAAGAAGATAGAGGCGGATGCGGAGTCAGGCAAGGCGGCGGGTCGTGAGGTGGTGGTCAGCAAGTTCCCCCTGTTCTTTCAGAGGATTCCTCTTTATCCCATCGTCCGCTGCAAGACCGCCCGGCTGGTTATCTCCATGTGGGTTATCGTGGTCGTGGGTGTCATCACGGGAATCCTTGCAGGGTTTCTGGGTGTCGGTGGAGGTTTCGTTCGTGTTCCTGCACTGATCTATGTCATCGGCGCGACAACACACATCGCCGTGGGTACGGACCTGCTCGAAATCGCGGTTTCAGGCGGGTATGGAGCCATGCGGCATTCGATGATGGGCAACGTCGACATGATCGCCGTGCTTTTCATGATCATCGGGGCCATGGTCGGGGCACAGTTCGGCAGTATCGCGACGATGTATGTTCGCGGTCCCGCCATCCGGTACATCCTGAGCTACTCGCTGGTTCTTGCGACGGTGGGCGCCGCGCTGCGGCTCGTCTACATGCTCACAGGCCAGCAGTACGAATTCCTGTCCTTCTTTGCGGTCGTATTCACTCTGGGTGAGATGTTCTTCCTGTGTTTCTTTATCATGAGCCTGGTCATCTTTTCAGTGCGCTACCGCCAAGGGAAAACCGTTCCGCCATGGGTCCCCGCCCTCGTGGTGAAAGAATAGGGTCACGGTACATAAGGAGGCAATCAGCCATGATGATGAAGATCCTCGATTCCATGATTGGCTACTGGACAGCTCTTCTGCTCGTTTCCCTGGGCATAGCGGCTGCAATTTATATGATCTGGCTTCGCGGCTACATGTAGGGAGTAAGAACATGCAAGTTCTTGCCAACATCATACTTTACGGTTTCATGCTTTGGCTCCTCTATGAATCCCTTGTCGTCCAGCTGGATCCGTGGTTTGCGGTGGTTGTGGGGTTTGTCATGACGGTGGCCGTCATCACGACCCTGATGCCGGGTCTTCACGTATCGCGTCCGACGCCGGGCGAATACCCGTTTGAAGAGCACTGAACTCACAGCGACGGATTCCCGCGTCCATCCTGCGGGTTCCGCCATACCATGGACGAAAGGAGTGGGGCCGCGGAATCTTGATCACATCCGCGGCCCTCTTCTCGATTCCCATTCGTCCCAGGAGACGGTGCACAAGGGTGGGTAATGGGTTCAATGAGAAAGAAAGGACGGGCATGGACGGGATAAGGGTTCTTGTTGTCGACGACGAAAAAGACTTCACTTCGAGCTTCTCCAGGATACTGAAGCGCCGTGGATTCAAGGTGGATGTTGCGGCAGACGGGCTGCTGGCGCTGCATTTCATCGCTCGAAGTAGTTTTGACGTTGTCGTGTTGGATATCCGGATGCCCGGGATGAACGGATTCCGGGTTCTCCGCGAAATCAAGAGGCTTGCGCCCGTCACCCAGGTGATCCTCCTGAGCGGGCAATTCCCGGCAAAGCCGGACGGCAACGCCTCCTGCGAAGGTGCTTTTGCCGCCGTAATGAAACCCTTCCCTGTCATGAAACTGCTTGATATGATAACAGGTGCCGCAGTGCACGGCCGCAGGCTGAGGCGGCTGCCGAGAGGCGGGACCTTGCTTTCCGGTTGGGAATGCCCCGGCCGCATTTGAATCTTATCAGATCCTGCAGTTCACACAGTCTGAGATTCCGGCATCCTATTGAGCCTCCGGATGTTCCGGAACGGGGATGCTTCTACGCATGGCTGACATGGACTGGCAATATTCCCCGCAGCGCCGCGCCGAAAGACTCATCGTCACCGGGCGGCTGGTCCTGGCGGCATTTTCCCTTCTGGCTGTCTGGCTGGAACCGTTCGAGCCCGCAAGGTATTCCGCCCTGGCCGTTTCCCTCCTCACGGGCTACGTCGTCTACGCTTTTCTGCTGGCCTTGATGATCTGGCACATCGATGTCACCCCTGAACCCCTGCGTGTGACGACGCATGTTTTCGACCTGGTTGCCTTCTCCGTGTTCATGTTTCTTACGGAAGGCCCCATCAGTCCCTTCTTTGTTTACCTCGTGTTCTTCATCGTGTGCGCGACCCTTCGATGGCAGTGGCGAGGGGCACTCTGGACCGCTGCGGCGGCTCTCGTGATCTTTATCACAATGGGGGTATACTCGGCAAAGATCCTCGAAGACCCCGCTTTTCACATCAACCGGTTCATCATTCGAAGTGTCGATCTGGCCGTTATCGCGACGTTGCTGGGCTATCTGGGAGTCTATGAACAGAGGCTCAGAAGCGAGCTGACCACTCTCGCCGTGTGGCCGAGAACCATCCGGTATGATGTGCGCGGGATTGCACGAGACATCCTCGAACACACGGCAGCCGTCTTCGGTGCCAGGCGCGTGCTGATGGTCTGGGAAGAACCCGGTGAACCGTGGCTGCACGTGGCTTTGTGGAGCCAGGCTGAATACCGGTACAATCGTGAATCCCCCGAAGATTTCCTGCCTCTCGTTACGGACGAACTCAAGGGAAAAGACTTTCTCTGCTTGAACACCCGCGACCCCAGGCCGCCGGTCCTGTACCTGTCGCCGTCGGGTTTCCAGCGCTGGAGCGGCCCGCCGCTCAATCCCCAACTTCAGGCTCGATTCTCCATCACTTCCGTGCTGTCCCTGAAGCTCGAACGAGAGAACCTGGCCGGCCGGCTTTTTATTCTGGATGGTGCCACCGTCAGTTCGGATGAATTGCTGCTTGGCAGAATTGTCGCCGGCAGAGCCATCGACATCCTCATCCAGTTCTACCTGCTGCAGCAGCTTCGAAACCTGGCGGCAACCGAGGAACGCATCCGTCTGGCCCGCGACCTTCATGACGGCCTCCTCCAGTCCCTGGCCGGAATGGCTCTGAAGCTTCAGACAGTGAAATACGTCCTCGAATCCGACCCGAAAGAGGCAGACCGGGAAATCCAGGAGATCCAGAGGCTGCTCGTGGCCGAGCAGCGAAGCCTGCGGTTGTCCATCAGGGAGATGAGGCAGGGGGCGGGAGTCTCAATGTGTGACAACGTCAGCCTCGAAGCCCGTCTGAGGGAATTGAATGAGAGAGTCGAGTACCATTGGGGGCTGCGCGTTTCGCTGGAAATCACCGAAGCTGAAATCCCTTTCCCCGATGCGCTCTGCCAGGATATACTCTTCATCATACACGAAGCCCTCGTGAATGCCGCACGCCATTCCCATGCTTCCCTCGTCCGGGTCTCGCTGGCAGCGGAAGGGGATTTCGTGCGGATCACCGTAACCGATAACGGCCGTGGTTTTCCCTTCATCGGCCGGTACGATCATTCAGAACTGGTAGCCAAGAAACTGGGGCCGGCAACACTCCGGGAACGCATCTCCTCTCTCGGGGGAGTCCTGGGCATCGACTCGACCGAGGCCGGATCCCATCTTCAGATCCTGCTGCCCATGACGCGTTACGGAGTGCCCGATGTCGATCCGTCTAGTTCTGGCTGACGATCATCCTTTCATACTGGAAGGACTTGAAAGCCTGTTCCGCCACGAACCCGGCTTTCGAGTGCTTGCCCGCTGCATCGACGGCGAGCAGACACTCGAAGCCGTGCGGACTCATCTTCCCGACATCCTTATTCTCGACATCCGCATGCCCAATAAGGACGGCCTGGATGTGCTCAGAGAACTCAAAAAAGAGAAGATCAAAGTCAAAGTGGTGCTCCTTACTGCGGCACTCGATGAGAGCGAAGTCACCGAAGCCGTGCGACTCGGCGTGCGGGGAGTCGTACTCAAGGAAATGGCCCCGGAACTCCTCATCCGGTGCGTTCGCAAGGTGCATGCGGGCGAGCGCTGGACTGACGACGGCTATCTCGCTTGCACCCTGGACAAGGCGGCTCGGGAAAAACCCCTGTCTCACAAGATGCTGGCGAGTCTGACACCTCGGGAAGTCGAGATGATCTGGATGGTTACCGCCGGGCTGAGGAACAAGGAGATAGCCGAAAAGCTGTTTATCAGCGAGGGCACCGTAAAGATCCACCTGCACAATATCTACAGGAAGCTCAACCTCGATGGCCGCCTGCAGCTGCTCTGCTACGCCCGGGACAAAGGCCTGATCTAGTGCCTTGCCCCTCAGCGTCTCTCCTTTCCTGCTCCCTTGCGGCTCTTGAACCGTTCTAGGCCGGTTCCTGGACGAACTCGAGCCACGCGTTGACGACGTCCTTGAGGCAGGTGAGTTTCAGCAGGCAGTGTTTTGCACCGGGATCGAAGTTCGATTCGATGATGGCCTCGTCCGGCGAAAGGGCGAGGGTATGAGCGTTTCCCGTTTCCTCCCAGGAAAGGATCCGTCCGGCCGATACATCGTCTATGGCGCCCAGCACGGCGCGGCAGAAGTCCGCGCTTTCCTGCAGATCCTCCTCCAGAAAGCGCCCCAGGATTTCGCAGAGCCTGCCGGCACGGACCCTCGGGCTGCCATCTGCGTCGCGATAGAACTCCAGGTCCATCCGTCCGTTCAAGTCTTATCCTCCAGCGATGATGGTCGGGGGAACTTCGGAAGCCTGCTGAATCTTCCCCTGTTCACGGACATGAGAATAAAAATACTTTTGCAGGCACTGCATTCGCTGCGCATCAGTCCCGCCTGTAGAGGGGAAACGCAGTGTTGATTCTTCCGTCGGGGAGCAGGTAGCCCTCGATGGTAAACCCTTTGCCCGAAGGGCCGCTGAACTTCGGCCCGTCTTCCCTGGAGCGGTTGTGGTAGGCGTGGAGTATGGCCTGGATCACTTCGGCCCGGTTCATGTCATCGGGGAAGAAGGTGGACCGCTTGCGCAGCCATGGTCCCCCGGGTTTCCGTATTTCTACCTGGGCCGAATAGACTCCGCGCCTGTTGGGACCGTCTGTAACGGCGCAAACCCGGGCATTGGCAGGGTCCCTGCCTCCGGGCCTGGAATGAAATCCTACGGCCTTGCCCCCGCGGTTGATTTCCCCTTCAAAAATATGGGTTTCGTTGACGGGCGGTGTGGTGAGACTCCACTGTACACCGGAATCTTCCGCCTGGTGCCGCCGCGCTTCCGCAGGCGGAATGCTCGATATGATAAGAAACACCACGACAAGAAAGGCAATGAACGGCACGCGCTTTGTGGTCTTCAAGAGCATGAGAACCTCCGGAGATCAAAGAACATGGACTGGAACACCGGTCGTCGTTCCTGGGGAGCCATGGTATTCATTCCGTGGGCTCTGTCAACCGAAAGGGTCGTCACGAACGGACGTATCCCGAAAAGAAGGCCGTGCACCCGGAACAGGATCGATCCGCACAGGATTCCCGCCCGTGAAACCGGGGCAGAGCAGGACGAAGACTCTCGGAAGCGGGGAGAGCTAACTGGCCGGTTTGCCCTCGTATATCTTCAGCGCCTCCTTGACGCCCGCATTTTCCACCGTCACGGCATAGACGGCGTTGCACATGCGGACCGCTTCCTCCAAAGACTTCTGATGGATGTTGCGCCCCGTGGCATTTCCCGCGGCGCCGCTGATGTGGATCTGATCGTAAAGTCTCGAAAGAAAGATCCCCACATCGTCAGCTGAACCGCCGGCACACACCACCTTCGTCCGCCCGGCGGCCAGGACGGCTTCCTTGAAAACTTCGCGCGCCTCACAGCCCGCCTTGTGCGGATAATTGACCTTTACGAAATCCGCTCCAAGGCACGCCGCAACTCCCGTGGCTCCCGCAATGAGATGCGGGTCTCTTTCGTCCGAGACGGCTTTGCCTCGGGGGTACATCCACAAGACGGCCACCAGCCCGTTTCGGTGTGCTTCATAGACCGCCTGGGCGGCCTCGCGCAGGATCTCGGGCTCCCGTTCACTGCCGAGGTACACCGTATACCCGATTCCCAGGATGTTGAGACCCGAATTGTACTTGAAATCCATCACCTGGTCCATGCTGTACCATTGCAGGCTGATGGGTTCAGCCTGGGATGTCTTGACCAGGTGGGTCTTAGAATTGATCTTCACCAGGTAGGGGATGTTAGGGTAGTGCATGCCGTATCTGGATATCAAACCGAGTTGAGCGGCAAAGCACCCGATCTTTGCCGTCGAAGCAACCCTGAACAGGTGTTCCGGGTCGTTGTCGTCCCGGTGAATCCCTTCGCCGAAAAAATCATCGTTCAGGTGCTCCACTTTCTGGTCTCCCGCGAACAGCATCAGGCGGCCGGTTTCCTTCGTGATTTTCATGTAGTTCTCGACGTATACGTCCCTCATGCTTTCACGCACGTCGAGAGGCACGATCAGTTCGCTCGTTCGAGAAGCCATGGCACTTTTCCTTTCTCTGGCTTGATCTTCCAGTTCCGGTTCGTGCGGATATTGAGTGCCGGGCACAGGGCCGGCGATGTTTACACAGCCACGGGCGGTTTGTTTCCCCTGCCCGGCCGGGCTTCGGAACAACTCCAGCCCAAAGGCAGATGCGGCAAAAAGGGCCTATTTGAAGTAAAACCATGTCGAACCAGGGACACCAGGAACATGAAGCGGAGGATCGAAGAAAACCGGTGCGTTCGCGTCTGTCGGCAGTACTGCGCGATTTCATCCACATTATGAACCGAACGGATTCCAGATGCAAACGCCGTTTTGAACCTGCCCCGGTCGGTACTGGATTCCATCCATTCGAAGTCATCCGCCACGCTGCTTTGCTGACAGGTGAGGAACCGATCGAGACCCCAGGATGCGCGTTGTGTTTGACACGGTTCTCCGAATATGCCTTATTCGTGGAACCGGCGTGCGATGCGGGGCATCTCCGTTGCAAGGGCGATGCCTCGGCATCCTGAACCCGGGCGGATTCGAACGGTATCACATCGAGGAGTCGATGGTGGTTCATCCGGGAAACTTCCACGAGCCCTGGGTTCACAACCAACTGTGAAAACGCACAAGGAAACTTCTAACCAGCTGATTTCTCGAAAGAACTGTCCAAACAGTTCCTGCATTTCGCGGGAATGACGCTGCTGCGGGAATGATGTTGTTGGAACAATGACACGGTTTGCGGGTGTATGCTACCTTTGAGTGACAATTGTCCGGGGTACGCGCTTGGCCGAAGAACCTCGGTTGTGGTTCCATGGACGGGACAGCGGTGAACTACAGACCTTTTCATTTCATCGTGCTGTACTTTCTTCTCACGTGGATACCCCTGTGGACGGCAGTTGCAGCACGCCGAACCGAGAGTCCGGTTCTATTCGGCATTTCCTTCATCCTGGCTGGAAGTGGAGCCGTTGGATCCGCGCTTATCCTGGTCTATGCGACCGGCGACCGTTCCTTCATCACGGATTTCTGGGACCGGGCATACAACTTTCGGCGCATCCAGCCGCTGTGGTGGCCAGTCATCCTTTTCGGTATTCCTGTATCGGCAATGGCCGGTATGGCGTTTTCCATTCTGACGGGCGGATCTTCCGGCTGGTTCGCCCTGGATGAGAACTTCCTGGAAAGGCCCCTGGTGTTCGTCTTCTGGCTGCTCATCTTCGGACCGCTGCCCGAGGAACTCGCATGGCGTGGATATGGTCTGGACAGCCTGAGAAGCAGGTTCAGCGGACTGGTCGCAGGGCTGGTTGCGGGTGCTCTGTGGAGCCTTTGGCATGTTCCGCTGGTCTTCATGGCCGGTTCTTACCAGAACGAGCTTCTCGAGGACATTGCGGCCCTGGCTTCCTACTTTTTCGCCATGCTCCCCGAGACCCTCCTCATCATGTGGGTCTATTACAACAACAAGCGAAGTACTCTCGCAGCTATTCTGCTGCATTTCTCCGCCAATTTTGCCGGTGAGGCACTACAGTTGGAACAGTCTGCAAAGATCATCCAGACGCTTATCTTGACAGCCTGCGCAGTGACAGTCGTATGCGTGGACAGGAAAACCTTCGGCCGGGCATAGATATGAACGTACGATGCGCCGTGGGATCCTGTCTCCTCGATGAGGGGGTTCGTTCGGCATGAAAAGGGATTCCGATAAACCCTAGTTCATGAACTTGCGGCGGAATCGAAGTGCGATCTCCCAGAGTTCTTCCGGGAGTGTTTCTTCCACCTTCTTTTGAACGAAATCCGGTACGGCGCCGTAGAAGGCTTCGGCGACACCACCGGTGATGCAGGCCAGGGTGTCGCTGTCGCCGCCGAGGGAAACGGCATTGCGAACGGCATCCTCCCATGAATCCGAATCAAGGAAGGCGATGAGCGCTTCGGGAACCGTGCCCTGGCAGGAGATATCGAAGCGGCAGACAGGGCGTATCTCGTCGACGGTGCGGTGGAGATCGTAGCCGAATGCCTGCTCGATCTCCTGCCGGATGTCGTTTCTCGACAGGCGCATTCTTGCCAGGAACACCGCAAGCGCGACGGCCCGGGCTCCCTTGATGCCTTCGGGGTGGTTGTGGGAGATTTCAGCGGTCCTGGCCGCTTCACGCAGCACTTCCTCCCTGGACTCAAACGCAAACCCGACTGGACTCACCCTCATGGCCGAACCATTTCCCCAGCTGTTGTAGGGAATGGGGTTGGCCGAGCGCAGCCATTGGATGAAGGAACCGCCGTATCCGGCGTACGGGTAGCGGCGGCCGTATTCGACGATGGCGTCGAGGTAGCTTCGCCCGTCCAGGATGGCCTGGGCCACCGCCACGGTAAGAACGGTATCGTCGGTAAAGGTGCAACGGGAATCGAACAGGGGAAAATCTTTCGTCTTGATCGGGCGGTGTTCATATATGGACCCGATGATGTCTCCAGCGATGGCTCCGATCATAATCTACTCCCCGGGCAGGTTCGCAGCCGCCCGCAGTGGATGGAGTCCGCGGTGGAAAAAATGGTTCCGGAGGGACCGGAAATCCTTCTGGTCTCCTTTCAGATTCGCCCGGTTCTTCTCTCTTGTCACGCAAAAAATGCCATAGTATACGTATGGCCCATGATCGCCCTTTCGACAGGGGGGGGCCGGGGTGCGGTCCAGCAGGCGGATGGCCGGCGGGGCGCTTCGTTGTGCGGTCAGCTTTGCGCTCAAGTTTTCACATTTCTCCAATATACCGATTCGTTCAGATCATCTTTTTCAGGAAGACCGACCCGAGATGGCCGCGGTCGAAGCGCGAACCGATTCGAGCCATCCGGAGTGCATCCTGATCCTCAAGGGGGAGAGGCGCCATGCAGCGATCGAAAGGCCGTGTGACCCGGTTCCAGCATTGGATCCTTTGGACCGTATGCTTCATGATCCTGGCTTCCGCCGCCACATGCGTACACGGCGCCCTGCTGCGCAATGTGCCTGTAACCCTGAAGCAGCCGGACGGCACGGTCATCGAGTGCCTGGCCAGCGGAGACGAATTCCACAACTGGCTCCACGATGAAGACGGCTACACCATCGTCCAGGACCCGGACACCGGCTACTACGTGTATGCGCTGGAGGGCGATGAAGATGTAGTGCCCTCTCCCTACCGGGTGGGGGAGGAGGATCCCCGGGCGCTGAACCTGAAGAAGAACGTGAATATCGCTCCAGGCAGGCTTCAGGATAAGGTCCTGGTTCAGAGGCAGCTCCTGGGCCAGGCAGCTCCAGCCTACGACGTCATGATCGTCGGCACTCCTCAACTGGGCACGATAAACAACATCGTCATTTTTATCCGCTTTGCCAGCGATCCCAACTTCTGGCAGGACATAAGCACCTACGAGGGGATGTTCAATTCCGCCCAGAGCTCCGTGAACAACTATTTCAAGGAAGCTTCGTACAACCAGTTGTCTATCGTTTCCCACTTTTATCCTTTGTCTTCGGGTTCTGTGAACAGCTACCTGGACAGCAACCCGAGAGAATATTTCATGCCTTACAGCGCATCCAATACCATCGGCTACCAGGAAAGCGAACGCGCCTCCAGGGAGCATGGGCTGCTCAAAAGGGCGGTGGAAGCGGTAAAATCGCAGGTTCCGTCAGGTCTGAACGTGGATTCCGATGCCGACGGATATGTGGATAACGTGGTGTTTGTCGTGCAGGGAGATCCCAGCGCCTGGGGTTCTCTTCTGTGGCCTCACCAGTGGAACCTGTACAGCGAGCAGGTCTACATCAACGGCAAGAGGGTCGGGGCGTACAATCTTCAGCTGCAGAAAAGCATCAACGTAGGTGTCCTGTGCCATGAAATGTTCCATTCCCTGGGGGCCCCGGACCTCTATCATTATTCACAGGATGGGAAGAATCCCGTTTACCAGTGGGACCTGATGGAATACCAGACCAATCCGCCGCAGCATATGAGCGCCCACATGAAATGGAAATACGGTTCGTGGATTTCTTCCATCCCCCAGATAACGGCATCGGGGACTTACTCGCTGCCCTCTCTCAGGTCTTCGCCCGGTAGTGCCTACCGCATCGCTTCTCCCAATTCTTCGTCCGAATACTTCGTGGTCGAATACCGAAAGAAAGAAGGAACGTTCGAAAGCAGCCTGCCCGGCGAGGGGCTGCTCGTTTACAGGATCAATACGCAATGTGAGGGCAATGCCAATGGCCCGCCGGATGAAGTCTACGTGTACCGCCCGGGCGGGACACTCAACGCCAACGGCACGCCGGCTCAGGCCCATTTCAGCAGCAACGTCTCCAGGACCCAGATCAACGATTCCACCAATCCATCGAGTTTCCTCTCCAGCGGAGGTCCGGGTGGACTGAAAATCTACAATGTGGGCAGCGTCGGCAGCTCTATCACCTTTACCGTGGATATACTGGGGGGATCCGCGGGGGACGAATACGAACCGGACGATACGCCGGCAGAGGCGAAAAACATAGCAGTGGGGCAGATGCAGACCAGGTCCATCCATGTGCCCGCCGACGTGGACTGGGTGAAGTTCACACTCACTCAGCCGGGCGAAGTGCGCATCGAAACCAACGGATCCGTGGGCGATACCGAAATGTGGCTGTTCGGTCCCAACAGCAGCACCTCACTGGTGGAATATGACAATGACGACGGCAACGGGAGCTTTTCCCTGATCGAGCGGACCGGTGCGAACGCGCTCGATGCGGGCACCTACTATCTCAAGATCCAGGAAGTGGGGAACAATGCCGTCATCTCCCAGTACACTCTTTCCCTGACTGCGGCGGGGGCCAGCCAGACGGGAGCGGTTTCCGTCACCATCACTCCCGGGCAGGCAGCCACGGCGGGTGCTCAATGGAGAGTGGACGGAGGCGCGTGGAAGAACAGCGGCCAGACGGTTTCCAATCTTGCAGCCGGTTCACACACCCTTTCCTTCAAGAGCATTGCCGGCTGGGTGTCGCCAACCGACCAGGCCGTCAACATCGTCGGCGGCCAGACCACTGCAGCCACTGGAGTCTACCAGCTGCAGAAAGAGACAGGGACCCTGAGCGTAAAGATTTCTCCTCCAAAGGCCGTTGCCGCCGGCGCCCAGTGGAGGGTGGATGGAGGTGCCTGGAAAAATTCCGGCGAGGTACTGTCCGGTCTGGCGGCGGGCAGTCACACCGTCTCGTTCAAGAAGATCCCGTACTGGACAAGGCCGGCACCTCAAACCATCACGACCCAGGCCGGCGGATCCGTCCAGGCGGCAGGGGATTATGCCAGGCAGCCGCCCGTGGTCACGATCACCGCCACGGACGCGGTGGCGTCGGAACCCGGAACGAATACAGGGAAGATAAGAGTGAACCGAAAGGGGGACAGGAGTAAACCTCTCACAGTCAGGTACAAGATTTCCGGAACGGCAACCAACGGCACCGACTACGTCCGCCTGTCGGGAAAACTTGTCATTCCGAAGGGAAAGGCTTTCCAGGTGATTCGCATCATTCCCCTGGACAACGGCAAGAAGCCCGAAGACGATGAGACCGTGATCCTGACCCTTTCTCCCCTTCCTTCATACCAGGTGGGTTCGCCGGGCAGTGCCACGGTCACGATCAAGGACGACGATTGAGAATCGATGCTTTCAGGCCATGGGTCGATCTCTTAAAACAGGGCCGGATTCTCCTCGATGATCCGCTCGACCGCCTCCTGCACCTCATCCCAGGTGTCCCTCGGTTCCGCATGGTCGATCTCACCCAGGCGCAGGAGAATCCCCGTCCAGTCGATCCCTTCCTTCTCGCATCGTTCTATGACGGAAAGCGGCAGGGATCGGAGGGAAACACTGTCCCATATCACCTGTATCCTCGGTTCCCCCTCGTCGATGAGGACAATTTCCGATGTTCTTCCCTGCCATCCCGAAAAGTCGATCCCAAAATCCTGGTCGATGGTCCCGCTCTTTACAACGACTGCTTCATCGTATCGAAACGGCGACACCGTGATGAGACTGTCATCGACATGGAAGAGTCCCTCCTTGCCTTTCACGGGAAAAGGAATGACGGGACGGATGTCTTCGAATACCCAGGAATAGCTCTCAGGATCGATTTCATCCATTAAGGCGGGTTCCTCGTCTCCTTTTTGCATGAGTCGAACATCCACAAGGCGGACAAGACACAGTGCGTACCCATGGAGGAACGTGCATCCGTATTCCTCTTCGATTTCTTCCATATCTTTCATGGAAAACGCGGGCTTTCGCGTCGAGCAGAGCAGCAGGTCCCCTCGGTGCAGAGTGTCCCATGTCTGCACCTCGATGGTCTTCAGGCCGCTCATGATCTCGAATGCGAACGGCTGCTGGACAGTGATGGCTTTCATAGGAATCCTCTTTGACTGACGATCGTGGGATCGTTTCCCTCGAAACGCATCCTCAGCGAGGGAAACCAGTTCGTTGCTACAGCCGACACGCCGGTTTCGGCTTCCTGGGAAGACATTCTCTCACAAAAGCGGAACAAAGAGGGACTCAAAAGATTGGTTCGTCCGGTAAACTTCCATGCAAACTTCCATGAGCCGTGGGCTCACACACAACGATGAAAACAGGTCGAGCCGGGGTTAGGCTCTGGTGGAATGGACAAACCCAAACCAGAAGAATAACGCCACGCCACGCAAACGTGAGGGGCGGCGTGGTTATGGAGAAGAATGAAAGGTGGCGGATGGCGATTGGATGGGTGATAATGAATAAAGACAAGAGGGAACGTTGCCTGGCGTTTGGACATGCGGCAGCCGCCGGGAGTCTCTTCGCGGGGGACGGAAAGGATGGGCTGGATGGAATACAGAACGGAAGACGGCATCGAATTTCGACTGCCGGTTCCGCACCCTCTTTCCTACTGGGTGATGCCGGGAAGGTTCCTGGCCGGGGCCTACCCCGGCAGCCCGGATATCTCGGAAACCAGGCAAAGGATGGTCCGCCTGCTCGAAAGTGGTGTGCGGCGGGTGATCAACCTTATGGAAGAAAACGAACTGGACCGCTACGGCAGGCTGATGACGCCGTACGGAGAGATCCTGTGTGAAATCGCCAGGGACCGCGGGTCCGGGATCTGGCAGACGAGGATGCCTGTCAGGGACCTGGGAGTGCCTTCGACGCACCAGATGAAAGTCATCCTCGATGAAATCGACTGGGCGGTATCACACTATGTTCCCGTCTATGTTCACTGCCTGGGGGGAGTCGGCCGTACGGGCACCGTTGTGGGATGTTACCTGGTCAGGCACGGCTTGAGCGGGGATATGGCACTCAAGAGAATAGCGGAGCTTCGAAGGAATACGCCCCACGGGGATTATCCATCCCCGGAGACCGAGGTTCAGCGAGACATGGTGCGCAGTTGGCGCGAGAGGGAGAACGGCGCGGGCTGACACCTTACGTTGAATCCATTGCGAGGTTCGAATGGTTATTCGAAGCCATCCAGTCGGGAGCCGGCAGCCTGGTGGCACCGCCCCTGCAGCGGGTACACAATCGAACCGCGAAGGCGGGAACCGGGTCTAGAGCCAGGCCGCCGGCTCGCCGTCTTCGCGGAACAAAGACTGAACGGGACATGTCGGCAATCTGCCGGAAGATCTTCAGTCTACATCCGGTTCTGCTCGAAGATGTCCGTGATGAACGATTCATGCCCTGCCGATGCTGCATCCCGGTAGATGTTTTCGTAATATCTCATGTCCCTGGCATCGCCGTCACTGGCGATGCCGTTTCCAAGGTAGATGGCGATGACCGCTCCCTTGTGCGTAAACCAGAGAATGTCATCACCGTCGGACCGGGTATCGTGCAGATCCCAGAATGTTCGAGCAACCCACAGTTCATTTTCCCAGCCGTTGCTGCAGGCCGGAGGGCTGAAACGGGTCTCGATGTCGTAGCCCAGGTTCCAGCGGCCGGATGAGAATCCACCTTCTGCGACATTTCGCGACGGGTATCCCACCCATGCGGGGATGAATTCGGCGAAACCTTCACGCAGGGCCATTCCAAGCCGTGTCGGATAACACCCTGTCAGGCTGTGGCTGCCTCCGCTGCCTGCCGGTTTCTTGTTGCCCCAGAACTTGTTGTTCAGCTGGTGGCTGAGTTCATGGGTAACGACTTCCGCCTGTATTCCGTGTGCCGCGATCAGCCATATCTCCCCGCTCGCGTTGGCGCAGCTCCAGGGCGACCCCGTCCCGTCACCGCAGTCGTACCAGGTATTCGGGAAATACAGCTTGATAGGTGAGGAGGGAACCGGGTTGATTCCGGCGTCCCAGTAAAGCCTCGACCACATGAACATGGCCGCTTCCACAAGTTCCCCCACCCCGTTGTAGGCTCCACCGTCCGTATCCGCATAGCGGTGACCGGCATCATAATTGGTGGGAATGTTTTCCCTGTCCGGATCCTTCCAGGCGTATTTGGACCCGCTCTGATCCTGGGGCGCATAATAGCTGTTGTAAGACAGGTAGACCACGCGGAGCTGTTTGCCCTGGTACCCGAGACTCGACGGAACCTGCAGCTGCCAGTATCCGTCCACCTCGACCCAGCCGCTGGCAAGTTTTTTCCAGCTCCCCGTCTCGTTCGTCCATGCCTCCACTTTAAATCCGAACCCGGGATGCAGGGAATGGTCACTCGACCATTTCGTCGAGAACCTTCCTCTCAGGGTATGGCTGTAGGATGCCGTGAGGGCTTCACCGACTCCTTCCCTGGCGACCTGCCGTCCCGACGTTTCGATGTCCTCCGAAAAGCAGAACTCGTCTCCAGCCGTGGCACTGCCTCCCCCCAGCACCTTCGAAAGCGTCTTGTTGAACATGGCTCCACCGTCGTCTTTGAATTTGGCGGGCAGTCGTAGGTTTCTCCTGTATTGAATCAGGTTGACCGGCAGGACCGCAGCCATTTCCTGGTAGTCGGCCGTGCTCTTCCCCTGCTGGATCGATCTGACCCCGGCTCCGAATATCTCCGCATAAGAACCGAAAGTCCACTTGCCACCGGTCTGGAGGGCGTAATACAGGTCGATGGCAAAGCTCGAGGCATGCTGCCTGCCATGCATGAGGAACGCAAGCTCGAGGGGGTCTTGAGTCTGAGCGAGATCGGCTCTGCTCAGTTCAAACACTTTGCCATGAACTCTTACACTCATCGACTCCGCCACTTCGCGGAGAAAATCCACCTCGATCATGAACTGGGATTTCGCACCCGGTTTCAACAAAACGGCGTTGACGGAAGGATTCGCCCGCCAGCGCGGTCCGGGGTCTTTCCATTCATGATACCTGGCCGAGGTCTCTTTGCCCGACAGGACTTCCTCGAGGTTCGAGATGGGCTTCCCGGCGGTCCTGGCATCTTCGGACGGATAAAGAAGCACGAGCAGACTTGTTTTTTCGGCGATCGGCCTGGCGGACATCCCTATCATGACGCGGGCGTCGCCGCGCGCCTGGACTCCCGCACTGTAGTTGCCCGACTTCGCCGCTTCAAGCACCTTCCACATGACGGCGGCGGGTTCGTCGGCACAGGCACTGTAAACCCCCAGTGACAGGAACAGGCCGAATATCGGAACAAAAAATAAGACAAAGCGTTTCAGGCGATTCATGACTCTACACTCCTCCTCATGCCTTATGATGTTTGGGCGGGAGATGGAAGATGCGGTCGATCCTTCTCTCCTTGTTCTCCCGCCCTGCCACTGCTTCTATCCGCAGGCTAAAGTCCGGCAGGCTTGCACGGCGCTCCCGAGCCGGTTGGGGCTCCTTCGCAGCCCGCACAGCTTTCGGCTTCGACGGGTTCCATGGTTACCGCCCCCGTTTGAATGGTGAGACTCACATGATAATCCACGTAGGGGAAGACCAGACCATACCCGTTCAAGACGCGGCTCCATGCCGACAGGATAAAACTGTATCCGCACGTGGTGGGCGCCCTCCATCGCGGCCCCACGGGAACAACCAGGTTGCTTTCCCCATTCCACCTGTTCGCTCCGTCTTCATTCCGGTGGCCCGGATTGTAGGCATCGCTGTACACCGGACTGCTCATGTTGTTTCCGTAAATCCCGACCAGGTTGAATCCACCGAGCGCCCCCTTGGAGTCCGTGGCGGAGATGTCGAATTGAAAGCCCGAGGGAGCGGCGCCCTGGTTAACGATCTGGCATGCACCCACCTCGGCGTCGTTGTACAGGACACGGTTGATTTTCAGCTGCGGAGGCGTATTGACGATGAAAAGGCTGAGGTTGTTGAGCACGGACGCCGGAATCGCTTTGGGATTTCCGGCCGCATCGAAGAGTTCCAGGTTCAGGTCGTATGTGCCTTCGGTGAAGAGCGGATTTGCGGTCTGCCAGTTCACCAGGAGGTTCGGGTAATACCAGGTTTCGCCGACGGGAGGTATCGCGTATCGGCCTTCGGCGTCCACTGGACCGATCGCGACAGGATCCCACTTGAGAGTGACAGGATTGTAACGGAAGTTGGTCCACGTCTGGATGAGATATCCCGGCGATCCCCCCTCGCGGCGCTGGTACCTGATCTTGTACCTGGCCGCGCCGTAGGACCGCAGGTTTCCCCAGTTGCCGAAGATGCTCAGATTTCCACCGAAAGGAGCGTCCACCGCCGTGAAATAGGCTGTATTGATGTTGGCAAAGCCCAGGTTGTCGATGTAGGGAGTGGCGGGTATCAGGCCGACTCCCGCGAAAATGTCTCCCGTCGCAGGGAGTCCCGAACTCGGGGCAAGCTGGATCAGGAACATCCTGTCCGCCATGTCGGGCCAGGGATAGTTGGTAGGATAGGAATAATCGATTTTGGGACTGCTGGATCGTATAGTGACGTTGAGCCGGACTCCCGGCAATCCTCCGAAGAACCTCGTCCACCTGGCATGATCCGCACCCAGTTCGGAAAGAAGGATCCTGAATTCATAGAAGCGGTGAGGAGTGGCTGAATCCGGAGTCGGCCCGAATCCGTATCTTCCAAGAGACCCTTTCTCGGGAGTGATGCAGGGAGTGAAGGATGCGGCGCTGAGATAGTAGCTCTTGATGAACTGACGGCCGTCCTGGCAGGAACTGTAAAACATGTCTTCGTTGGGGGTAACCTTATGGTTGAGATCCCTGTCGAATGCCAGAACATAATAATCGGCGGCAACCCCCCGGCTGTTTCCCGTATCGCCCAGGGCATCCAGCAGGATGTACAGAAAATTCGAATCGTTCATCGTCCGCAGGACGGCGAATTTCTTGGTTGGCCTGAGGGGAAGCGGGGTGACTCGCGCCCCCTCCCATTCTCCTTTCGAAACCACTCCATCGATCCTCGGAGCCTTGGATGCCAGCCGCGGCTGGACCAGGATGTCCGTCGCCGCCAGGGCACCACTCACGAAAACAAGCACTGCCATACAGGCAAGGGCAGGCAGCATCAGCCGCCTGAAAGCAAAGCCCCCCGCCGCTCTTCTTGGATGAGCTCTCATGACGATCCTCCTCGTGTAAGGCATGACCGTGTGGAGATCGCGAGGACCATGGGAAGTGAGGAGAAGGAGAAAGGAGTGGGAAAGCGGCAGGCGGGTTTCTCATCACCCCGCCTGCCATGCATTACGCAGGCTGGCCTCCGGGTATACCGGCTGGGCAACGACCCGCCTGCACCCTCTTTGCGAAAAGAGAAAGGATTTCAAAGTCCATGGGACTGCCCTGCCGTGACGCGGATCGGAGAAAACCCCTCCCCGCTCCTGTTCTTGCCCGGGAGAAGACGCCGATGGAACATTGACTGAGAGAATCAAGACCGCGCTCGTGTGGGTCCAGGATCTCCATCCGAATCACCCTATGGTGTGACGCGGTTCAAATCCACCCCGGCCGAGGTGAAAAGGATCGAGGCAAAGTCACTTCCGGTTTTTGCCCCGAATTCCACACGCACGGCCAGACTCAAACCATACCTGACGGAAATGTTGGGGATCACGTTGAACGTATTGGACGCATCGGTCGTCATATGACTCCCCGTGATCGACAGGTTGTCGAAAAACTTGATCAGCTTGTCTCCATCGTAAACATGAACGGACGTAACCTTGGCGTCGCCGTCGGTCTTGAAGAGGACGAACACCTTCTTCAGCTGCGTCCGCACGTTTTCTACGATAACCGGTGTTGTAACGGGGATATGAAACCAGTTGGACGTATTCTCCTTGCCCCAGAACCGCGCACCCCACCCGATGTGGAGCTGCTTGGGCTTTCCAAGCCTTGCCGGGTACTCCACCTGTGTCACGTTTCCCTGAACCCAGGACGCATACAGGTCCGTACCCGCACAGACAGGGCTCGCCGTGGTGTGAATTCCACACGCCACGGCAAACGAAACCACAACACTCCAGAAAACGATCTTCGACTTCATGGCATTCCTCCTTGGCACAGTGAGATTGTACCCAATTTCACTAATGAGCGCGGAAGAGTACCTTCACATGCAGAGTATTGCCTGAATGCAAAATTTAAGGTCGGATGGTAAAGAGCAGGAGGGTACAAATGGTTATGGAACAAAAACACTTGGGAGCTTAAAAGGATCTATCTGCAAACTAATGCATCTTCTCACCCGGTCAAGGTGTTTGGACGAGAAAATGCAGGAACCGAAACGCTACGGGCATCCGAGGGACGGATGATCCGTCTTGAATCGGTTTTGTTGTGGTACACTGCTTCTGAGCGAAAGATTTGATTCTTCCGGCAATCGCGCACCCGGACAGTTGTCGCACAAAGGTGCAATACACCTGCAGCTGCGTCATTCCGGCGACAACGTCATTGGGCTTCACAACGTCATTCCCGCGAGCGGGAATCCGGGAAGACTCACAGTGCATGTTGTATACATCATGGCAGGCGGACCAAACGGTACACAGTATTGATGAAGCATTGAACGACCCGCGGGGAGGAAAAATCATGACGATGCGCCACAGTTTTGTCGCCGAAGGTGAGAGCAGCATTCTCCTGGTCATCGACGTCCAGGAAGGGATGCTGAAGGTGATGAACAGGGGGAAGGAATGCATTCACAGGGTCAACCAGCTGCTCAGGGCAGCCAGGCTGCTCGACATTCCCGTAGTGGCGACGGAGCAGTACCCGAAAGGACTGGGCGGTACGGTGGACGAGGTGAAGCGGGAGTTGGACGGGGCCGTGTTCTTCCACAAGGAGCATTTCAGCGCCTGCCTCGAAGACGGCTTCCTGGAAAAGATCCGCGGATACGGGCGTCCCATGGTCGTGATTGCGGGGATGGAAACCCATGTGTGTGTCCTGCAAACGGCCCTGGATCTCATGAAGTCGGGTTTCCGGGTCCACGTGGCAAAGAACGCGGTGGCTTCGAGATATGAAGAAGACCGCGAGACCGCCCTGGACCTGATGCGTGATGCGGGGGCCGTTGTATCCACGGTGGAGATTGTCATTTTCCAGTGGGCCAGGAGGGCCAACACCGAGAAATTCAGAAAGCTGCTGCCCATCGTCAAGTGAGCCACGCAAAGCGTTGAGGCAGGAGGAACCGGGGGAAGGGACGGGGCAGGCCGGGAGCCTGCCGCCGCCCTGGTGTCACTGTCACGGGTGGACATCGAGTCCTTTTCCCCTCAGGTACTCCTTCACCTGCCCGATACTCAGAATACGGAAATGGAACACCGAGGCCGCAAGAAGTATTTCCGCCCCGCCCCGCACGACCCCCTCGAAGAAATGTTCCAGCTTCCCGGCTCCTCCCGATGCAATGACCGGTACATTCACGGCGTCGGAAATCGCACGTGTAAATTCCAGGTCATACCCGTTCTGCGTCCCGTCTCCATCCATGCTTGTGGGCAGGATGACACCGGCACCGAGCTGTTCGCATTCCCTTGCCCATTCAACAGCGTCCTTTCCCACCGCCTTTGTGCCGCCCGATACGACCAGTTCGAACCCCGACGGCAATTGCCGGTTTCGCTTTCCGTCGATGGCCACGGTGATCCGGTTCGAACCGAACGTCCTTGCGGCTTCTCTTACGAGATTCGGGCTGCGGACGGCGGCACTGTTCATGGAAACCTTGTTTGCGCCGGCTTCGAAGACGAGTTCGATGTCCTCGAGGGTCGAAATGCCGCCCCCCACCGTCAGGGGAATGGAAATGACCGAAGAAACGTTCTTTACCCACTCCAGGCGGGTCTTCCGGTTTTCGAGGGTTGCGGCGATGTCGAGCATGGCCAGTTCGTCCGCGCCTTCTTTTTCATAGAACGCAGCGTTCTCGACCGGGTCCCCGGCATCCTTCAGGTTGACGAAATTGACGCCCTTCACTACACGCCCGTTCTTCATGTCAAGACACGGCATGACACTGATCTTCTTCATGGAATTCCCTTTCCCCTGCTTGGAAGGACAAAGAGGTTTTCGACTTTCGCTGGCGGCTGCATGCAGCGGCCGGCAAAGTCCCGCTATCGGTTCTTTTCATTTTATTAAGTTTTACTTATACTAGCCGATCATAATCAGCACAACTGATTATACGGCGGGCAGCAGGGCGGGTTCATGGATCCTTTTCCCGTGTGCCTCGATCCCGGAATAACGGCGCCGCCCGTTGGAGAACCAGCCGGAGGAAACATCGCCGTGCATGATCGGACCGGGTGGTTCTCGGGAAAACGGTTGCGTGCCCGGTGGTTTTCGAGACGCATCGTGTTTGCGGCCCGGGTATTACGCCCCGCCGCATAACCTTCATCGTATTCTCAGCACAGGGCCCCGGTGCTGCTCGATCCGGCAGGGTCGCGTCGCGCGATGGCGCTGCATCCCGGGCGCACCTGCAGGGAGGGGAGTATAGCGAACATGCCGAAAGACGCTCGATCCTGTTGCGGTGACCTCGACCTGTCCGACGCGGGCCGTGATGTCCGGCTGGACGGCTGGGTGGATGCATTGAGGGACCATGGCGAGGTGCTCTTCATTCACCTGAGGGATCGGACCGGAGTAGTCCAGGTGGTTTTCAGCCCGGAGTTGACGCCTTCGGGTGTGTGCAGGCTTGCGGGGAGTCTCAGGAACGAATACTGCGTAAGGGTTGAAGGGCGCGTGCAGAAAAGGGCGCAGGGCACGGAGAATCCGCACATCGAAACGGGCGGAATCGAGGTGATGGCTCAAGACCTCCGGATCTACAGCCCATCCGCCGCTCTGCCCTTTCCCATTTCGGAGAAGGCAATGCTCGCCGAGGGCGCTTCGAGGCGGTCGGAATCGGTTGCCGAAGATCTCAGGCTGCAGTACCGCTATCTCGACCTGCGCCGGCCGACGATGCAGGAAAATCTCGTCAAGCGCTACCGGATCATCAAGTGCGTGCGCGACTGCCTGGACGAACGGGGTTTTATGGAAGTCGAAACGCCCATGCTCACCAGGAGCACGCCCGAAGGCGCCCGGGATTACCTTGTGCCGAGCCGGCTGCATCCGGCACAGTTTTACGCCCTGCCCCAGTCGCCCCAGCTCTTCAAACAGCTCCTCATGGTGGCCGGGTTTGAACGCTACTTCCAGATCGTACGGTGCTTTCGGGATGAGGATCTGCGTCCCAACCGCCAGCCTGAATTCACTCAGCTGGACTTCGAAGCATCCTTCATCGACGAGGAATTCATCTACGAACTCACGGAGGAGCTGGTAGTCCGCATGTTCAGAACAGGAGGCATCGAACTCGTTCGCCCCTTCCCACGCATGACCTGGCACGATGCCATGGACGGGTATGGAACGGACCGGCCAGATCTTCGCTTCGGGCTCCGGTTCGTCGAAGCTACGGACATCTTCGAACACACCCGCTACGGGATCTTCAGGCAGATCCTGCAGCGTGGCGGGTGTATCAAGGGAATCAATGTTCGCGGGCAATCGGAAAAGCTCAGCAAGAATGTGCTCCAGAACGAATACGCCAAGGAAATCGTCCCATCGTTCGGAGCCAGGGGCATGACCTGGATGCGGGTGACCGGCGGTGATCTCGATTCCAACATCGTGCAGTTCTTCAGCGAGGAAGAGAAGAGATCCGTGCTCAAACGCTTCGATGCCGGGGACGGTGACGTGATCCTCATGATCGCCGACGCATCCTACGACGTGGTGGTGTCGGCACTGGGCCTGCTGCGTCTGCATCTTGCGCAAAGACTGACCTGGTTCCTTCGGGAGCCTTCGCTCCCCTCTGGGTAACCGATTTCCCGCTTTTTGAAGCCACGGACGACGGGGTTACATCCAATCATCACCCGTTCACAGCCCCCGATTTTGAAGATTTTGACCCCAACGACAGGGATAACCTGCTGAACCTCCGTTCCCGCGCCTACGACCTGGTGGTGAACGGCGAGGAACTCGGGGGAGGAAGTATCCGGATCAACGATGCAAAGACGCAGACGAAGATCTTTCGCGCCCTGGGGCTCAGCGATTCGGAAATCGAGGAAAAGTTCGGCTTTTTTGTGAAAGCCCTGGATTTCGGGGCTCCGCCTCACGGAGGCCTTGCACTGGGCATGGACCGGGTGGTTTCCATGATACTCGGCACGGCGTCCATTCGTGAAGTGACTGCCTTTCCCAAGAACCGCAGCGCGTTCTGCCCCCTTACCCGGGCTCCGTCTCCGGTCGCCACCGAGCAGCTCAGGGAGCTGGGCCTGCTCGACATGGGGGAAGGGAAACAGATCGCGGGTATACAGGAAGGCAGGGATCTGATCGACTCCCTGTCCTGGGTCTCGCGCATCGGCGTGAGGGAGGACGAGCGTCCCGCAATCCTGGCCGCGCTGGAGGATGCCGAACGTCTGGCCGAACGGGTGACAGCCAGGGCCTCGGGCGATGAACCTCTCTTCTCGCCATGGCCGGCAGCCAACCGCATGAGGGAGCAATGCGAGGCTCGGCGGTGCGCCGAAGAAGTGATCGCGGAGATCTTCAGGAACGCTCCGTCCGTAAAGGGAAACTTCTTCAAGGTGGCGAGCGTCCTCGAATAACTTGTAGACGGCTTCGCCTTCCTGCAACGTTTCCACAACGAACCGTTGCTGTCCTTGAGATCGTGTCGTGACCGGGGTACCCGCAGATTTTCGGAGAAAATATCATGCAATCGGAAGTTTTCCATCATTTCGATCCATCCGCATCTTCAGGGGAGAACGGTGGCCCGCTGTATGGAAGGCGGGCGGCGGTTCAGTCCGGCATATGCGTGCGTGGATGGCCGACCGAGGCAGGTTCGAGGGCATTGAAGGGCTTCAAGGCGATCGAGGATGCCTCGGTCGTCGAACGTATGAGAAGGGCGGGAGCAGCCCTGGTCGGGAACACGCGCACAAGTGAACTGGGGTTCGGCCTTTACGGCGACTGCTCCGGAAAAGCCCTGGCGGAGGGCCTGGCCGACATCGTCCTCATGACGGACACCCTCGGGGAAGCGAGAGTGGCCGCGGCGTTGGCGGGTCTTTGCGGGTTCAAGCCCAGCTGGGGCAGGATTTCCCGGTTCGGGCTTATCGGCCTGGTGCCGTCCATGGAATCCTGCGGCATGATGGCCGGGAATCCGGGGGATATCCGGGTGGGGTTCGAGGCGATCGAGGGGATTGACGACCGGGACCCGTCCATGCCCGGTTCGAATGTGCCGCCTCGAGTAAATGAAAGCGGTACTCCGGCTCTGCCTCCATCCGCGGGGATTGTCACTCAGTGCCTGGAAACCCTGGATTCCGTGGAACGGGTGGCTTTTTCACGCGGACTTTCAAGACTCCGGCTGCTGGGCATCCCTGTTCGGGAAGTGAAATTCGAAGACTTTGACCTGTTCCGAACGATCCACCAGGTGATCGGTTCGGTGGAGGCGTCATCGAGTTGCGGCAAGTACGACGGGGTCCGATTCGGGCATCGTGCATCGGGTGGCGGAAACTGGAACGAGATGTACCTGAGGTCCCGTTCGGAATCCTTCAGCCCGTTGCTGAAAACGTTTCTCTTCCAGGGCGCCTGGTTTCAGTTTGAAAACTATGAGGCTTTCGAGAAGGCTTGCAGGATTCGGGCAAGGCTGGCCGATGAAAGCAGGAAGCTGTTCAGCGGGGTGGATGTGCTCGTTTTTCCTGCAAGACGTGCGGCGAACCATGCCGCATCGGCTCAAACACTTGACAGGATCTACGATGCGTTCTCACTTACACTCCTTTCCAACGTAACCGGTCAGCCCTCGATTTCACTTCCGGGCTTCGTGACTGCCGGGGAGGAGGACCTGGGCCTGCAGATTGTGGGGCCCCTGTTCGGCGATGAACGCATCCTGTCGATCTCGGAGTGGTTGTTCCGGAAGGGAGAAGAGGCCAGATGAGCATGGATTTTGAGCCGGTGATCGGACTGGAGATACACGTCCAGCTGAATTGCGAAACCAAGATGTTCTGCAGCTGTCCCAACAGGCCGGGAGACGACCCCAACCGGAACACCTGCCCCATCTGCCTGTGGATGCCCGGGAATCTGCCCCTGTTCAGCCGGGAGGCCCTCGAAAAGGCAACCCTCGCATGCCTTGCCCTCCACTGTGAAATCCAGAAGGAAAGCGCCTTCGATCAAAAGGTCTACTACTATCCGGACCTGCCCAAGGGATACCAGCTGTCTCAGTTTCACAAGCCCCTGGCGAGAAACGGGTGGCTGGAGATCATCGGCGAGAACGGGGCTCCCAATAGGATCCGCATCCAGAAGATCCATATGGAAGAAGATGTTGCCCGGCTCGTTCACGAATATGAAGGAAGGCATCCTGTGAGCCTGGTGGACTTCAACCGCGCGGGAGTGCCCCTCGTGGAGATCGTGACCGAGCCCGATCTGCGCAGTCCGTCCGATGCCATGGAATTTCTACGCCTGCTCAGGATGCAGCTGCGCTACTCGGGAAGTTCCGACTGCAGCATGGAACAGGGAACCATGCGCGTGGACGCAAACGTCTCCATCAGGCCTCGAGGAACCGATGTTTTCCATACGAAGGTTGAAGTAAAGAACATGAATTCCATACGCAACGTGGGAGATGCCATCGCCTATGAAATCAGCCGCCAGGCGGATTGCGTGAAGGCCGGCGAACCCGTTGTGCTGCACACTCGCCTGTGGGACCCCGACAAACGGGTGACTTCACCCATGCGTGCAAAATTCGAAGGCCCCTGCGTACCGGATCCTTCCGTTCCACTCATTGTCATCGAAGACGAATGGCTCGAAACGATGAAGAGCCGCCTGCCCGAGATGCCGGCCCACAGGGAGGAGCGTTTCGTGAACGCCTACGGCCTGTCGAGGGATGAGGCTGTTCTCATGAGTTCAGACCGGGAACTGTCCGAATACTTTGATTCTGTGGTGCGGTTCGATGTGTCACCAAGGCTTGCAGCCCAATGGATCTCCGCTCAGCTTCTCCCCCTGTTCAAGGAACATGACGAAAACCCGGCGGACTCGCCTGTTACTCCAGAACGGCTGGCAGGCCTGCTTGCCATGATCGAGCGGGAGGAAATCAACGCCAACTCGGCCAGGGAGGTTCTGAAAAAGCTCCGTGACGGCAGGTCCTCGGCGCAGCAGATTGTCGATGAGTGCGGATATCGGCAGGTTTCTGAATCTGCGGAACTCGACGCCCTGGTGGATCGTGTTCTCGAGGAAAACCCTTCGGCGGTGGAAAATTTCCACAAGGGGGCTGCCAAGGCGATGGGGTTTCTCATGGGGCGGGCCATGCAGGCTTCCGGTGGCAAGGCCAATCCCCGCCTGCTGAAAGAAATCATGACGAAGAAACTCGGTTGACCAGTCTCTTCCCACGTCCGTATTCCACTCGACGAAACGCCCTGGAGTTCTTCCGGCTTGGTTGACTTCCGGGCGTCTTGGTTCCATAATCCCTTCCTGTTTTCTTGCACGGCAGACAGGGTCAGACCGGGAACGGCGCAGTCGCCCGGGTTTCTTGCTTGGAACCGCCGAGCTTCGGATCGGCACGGGTTCAGATGTGGAGGTGATGCATGGGCAGGCGGGACTTCCTCAAGTTGACGATTCCCAGTGATATTTCGTATCTTGGGATCGTTCAGGGCTGCGTGCGTGAGGCAGCCACCAAATACGGGTTCACCGGAGTGGATCTCCGGCAGATCGAACTGGTACTCGAAGAAGCGGTCACCAATGTTGTCGAACACGCTTATGAATCCGCCGAAAGCGACACGTTCGATATCATTTGCGAACACATTCCCGGCGGCCTCAGGATTATTATCAAGGAGAAAGGCATTCCCTTCGATCCCCGTCGTGTGGCGGCTTACAATCCCGACGCGTGTATGGACGAAAGATCGGAGAGGGGCATGGGAATCTTCCTCATGAAGGAACTCATGGACGAGGTCGAGTTCCTGAACCTTGGGGCCGAAGGCAAGGAAACCCGCCTGGTCAAGTACCTGGAAGGAGGAAAGACGGCGGCGGAAGACGCCGAGTTGTTCTCGGTACAGGAATTTCCCGGGAGTGCCCCGGCCGTCATCAAGGAAAAGATACCTTACACGGTGCGCCTGATGGAACCCGACGAGGCCATCGAGATCTCACGCTGCGCCTACAAGTCTCACGGTTACACCTTCTTCGAAGATCACATCTACTATCCGGAAGTCATCATCGAGATGAACAGGAACGGGCGGATGATCTCGGCAGTGGCCGTAACGGAAGACAATCGCTTCATGGGACACGCGGCCCTGCTCTACCCGTATCCCGGAGCCAGGACGGCCGAGCTGACCTTTATCTTCGTGAACGAGGAATACCGGGGTCAGGGGTGCATGAAACGGCTGTGCGACTTCCTCTACAATGTCCCCAAGCAGCACAGGCTCTGCGGCATCTATACCTACGCCGTAACCAACCACGTCTTCACTCAGCGCGTCATGGTCGGCATGGGAATCAACGACTGCGGTATACAGCTGGCGACGAGCCCTGCCACATGGAAGTTCAAGGGCATACCGGGTGAGAACCTCCAGCGGATCAGCGTGGTTCTCAGCTTCAAGTACCTGGAAGATCCCGAGCCGCTGATCCTTTACCCTCCCGCCCATCACCGGGGCATGATCGAGAAACTCTACGCGAACATCCACGCAAGACACCACTTTGCCGTTCCGGAGACGCGCGAACCCGCGCTTGCAAAAGAGGGATCGATACTCGAAACGGACATCGTGGAATCGGAAGGCAACGCTGGGATCACGGTGGTTCGCTATGGCAGGGACATCATGAGGGAGATAAAGCGCACGGTCAGGGAGCTTTGCCTCGACCAGATGGCCGCCATCGAACTCTTTCTGAACCTCGAAGACCCTGCTACCTTCTTCCTGGTTTCCGAGTTCGAAAAGATGGATTTCTTCTTTTCCGGGATCATGCCGCGGGAATCCACGGGAGACTGCCTGGTTCTTCAGTACCTCAACAATGTTCCCTTCGATTATGACCGGGTCATGGTACACACGGATATGGCCGGAGAGATCCTGGCCTACATCCGCGCGCATGATCCAAACGCGTCCCTTTAGTCGCGGAAAGGTCCTTGCGCTTCGTGCCGCCTGGGGGCCGACGACCGCGGGCAACCCGTCCTCCGCTCCAACTCGGCCCCTGTAAACGTTCCTCACGCCGAACCGGGCAGCGAAGGCTTCAGGACACCTGATGAAATCTTTACGGATTCACGCTGATCTTGTTTTGAACAACGGGATCGTCTACACGGCCGACGGAGAAGGCCGGAAAGCCGAAGCCGTCGCCGTTTCGAGAGACCGCATTGTCTGCGTGGGCTCCGACCATGAGATGAAACCGTTTATCGGCTCGAACACGGAGGTCATCGATCTTGCCGGCAGGACCGTCCTGCCCGGATTTCACGACGCGCACCTGCACCCTGTGCTGGGAGGACTGGATTTCAACGGCTGCTCCCTGGCGGGCATCGAGACCCTTGAATCCTGCCTGGACACGATCCGCACGTACGCCCGCAGCCACCCGGAACTTCCCGTTATTCGGGGGAGCGGCTGGATACACGATGGCTTTCCGCCCCAGGGTCCTGACAGGATCCATCTTGACCGGATCGTTCCCGATCGCCCCGTGATGCTGAAAGCCGTGGACGGGCATTCTCTCTGGGTGAATTCAATGGTCCTGGAAGCCGCCGGGATTACAGGGAGCACTCCCGATCCTCCGGGTGGACTCATCGAACGCTATGCCGCCTCTATGGAGCCTTCGGGAACTCTGCGCGAATGGTCGGCCATGAAACTCGCCGAGGACCTGTATCCGCCCGCGACGCTGCAGGAAAGAACAGCGGGGATGAGGCTTTTCATGGAAGAGGCGGGCAGGCTGGGTATCGTGGCCGTCCACGATGCCATGGTCGATGAGGATATCCTGGAAACATACGCGGCGCTCCACCGGAGCGGCCGGCTCCTCCTGCGTACAAGCGCATCCATATTGTGCGAACCCGGAATGGATTCCCGGGAGTTTTCCCGGCTTGTGCAAATGAGCAGAGAGTTTCACCATCGGCTGCTGAAGCCGCGATCGGTGAAGATCTTTCTCGACGGGGTCATCGAGGGACACACGGCTTTTCTCATTCGACCTTATGCGGACCGGCCGAACTTTCGCGGAGAACCCCTGTGGGCTGAAGATGAGTTCCGGCGGACCGTCGAAAAGCTCGACCGGCAGGGATTCCAGGTGCACATCCATGCCATAGGCGATGGAGCCGTAAGAATGGCTCTCGATGGGTTCGAACACGCCGCAAGCGTCAACGGACTTCGAGATTCCCGCCACCAGATCGTCCACCTGGACCTGTGCCACCCCGATGATATCCCCCGCTTCCGAAAACTGGGAGTCGTCGCCAACTTCCAGCCTGCGTGGTTCTACGAGGAGGACCATTCCGAAGCCGTCACCCTGCGGATGCTCGGCAAGGCCAGGTACGCGCAACTCTACCGCATCCGGAGCTTCCTCGAATCGGGGGCCGTTGTGGCATGCGGCAGCGACTGGCCGTTCAGCGGCAGGTTCGCCACGTTCAATCCCCTGACGGCCATAAGAACGGGGGTAACCAGGCTGGCCGTGGAAGGCGGTTCAAGAAAGGTCTTTATTCCGGAGGAACGGGTGGACCTGGAAGACATGATCGTCTGCCACACCCGCAACTGCGCCTATGCAAGCTTCGACGAAAAGGTGAGCGGCTCCATCGAGACCGGAAAGCAGGCGGACCTGGTCGTTCTGGACAGGAACCTTCTTGAAAGCGATCCCCTGGAAATCCACGAGACCAGGATTCTGCTCACCCTGTTCGAAGGCAAAACCCTGTTCCGCGACCCTGCACTGTAAACCGTTCGCCGCAAGGGGAGGCCCTGGTCCGCAGGCGAATCGGGTATTCCGGCAAGCTCCCGAAAGCTTCAGCGGATACACCGGCTTATCCAGGCTACCCGTCCCGTTTCACTCCCCCTTTTCTCCATGCAGCACTTTCTCGACTTCCGCGGCGAGTTGTCTCAGGGAAAAGGGTTTCAGCAGGACACTGCGAATGCCTTTATCCCGCAGTTGATCGACGAGGGCGTCTCCCAGATGCCCGGTGCACAGGATGATCGGCACGTCGCTTCTCACCCGCGCAATCTGCAGGGCAAGTTCGGAACCCATTGTTCCGGGCATGTCGTGATCGGTGATGACCAGATCGAAGGTCTCGGGTTTCTTCCTGAAGATTTCCATCGCCTGGGAAGCTCCCGACGCCGCCGCAACCAGGTAACCCAGGTGTTCCAGCATTGATTTCAGAGCTGCGAGCAGCTCTTTCTCATCGTCAACGATGAGGATGGAATGGTGTTCCTTTGCCGGATCCACAGGTTTCTCGCCTTTCTGCGCAGGGATCGGAACCTGCGGTCCAGGCAGGAAGATATCGAATACCGTACCGCTGCCCGGCTGACTCCTGACCTGGATGGCGCCATTGTGGCTTTTCACGATCCCCTCGACCACCGAAAGTCCCAGGCCGGTCCCCTCCGATCTTTCCTTCGTCGTGAAATATGGATCGAATATGCGCGGCAGGATCTCATCGCTTATCCCATGGCCGGTATCGCTCACACGGATCTTGACGTAGGAACCGGGTTCCGCCTTGAGTCCGGCGGGAGTGTTCGACTCGGTCAGGTCCACGACATCGAGTCCGATTTCGAGGATTCCCTTCCTGTCACGCATGGCGTGGATGGAATTGGTGCACAGGTTCAGAAGCGCCTGCTGGATCTGGTTCGGATCCGCAAGAATGGCCGTGTTTACGCCCTTGGCTCTTGCGTTCCAGCGGATGTCGATCTGTTGAGTCGTCGAGAACTTCAGGAGTCCGACGGTTTCGTCGATAATCCACCGGATATCCACTATGGTCCGGCCGGCGTCGCTCTTGCGACTGAATGCCAGGATCTGTTTCACGATGTTCTTCGCCCGTCGGCTCGCCCTGGCGATCTGCTCGAGGTGCTGTTGCACGATCGTGTTCACGGACGTATCCAGGAGTGCCATTTCACAGTTGCCCATGATGATTCCCAGCAGGTTGTTGAAGTCATGGGCTATGCCTCCAGCCAGGTTGCCGATGGCCATCCTCATTTCCGCCGTCCTTTCGATCACCCGGTTTTCAAGGTCGTCTCTGCTCTTGCGCAGCTTGATGGACATCCTGTTGAAGGCGGCCGTCAGTTCGCCGAGTTCCCTGCCGGAGGGTACAGGGATTTCTTCTCCCAAATGAACGTCGGATTCTGCAATCTGCTGCGCCTTTCGTCGAATGAGAGACAGGGGGGAAAGAACCAGTCGACTGTTCAACCACAAGGAAGCAACCAGGAAAAGGGACATGGCCAGAAACAGAAGCCCTGAAAGCTTCCATGCCGACACATCGGCCTGGGCGTACGCGGTGGAAAGAGGAATACGGATGGAAATGGCGGAGACCGCCTCTCCCACCTTCCGGTGAAAGCTTCTGTCCTCTCCGTAAACTTTTACCAGGTCGGCAGGAGCCTTCGCGGGATCTCCGTGGCATCTCAGGCAGGATTCTTCCATGGTTTCAGCACGGCGCATAACCACGAAAAAAGGCTTCCCTTCGAATATCCTGATGTCGCTGCGCTCCATCAGCCCCGGATCTCGATTCATCTCCTCCAACCGCGAAGCCCGGTTCGACTGGAATAGATGCCTTGGTGGATTCCTGCGTGCACGCATCTGAACGGTTGTGTATTCTGTGCCGGACCGGGGATATTTTCGACGCCGGTCGAGGAGTCCGAAAATGTTAAAGGTATCGGATCGTGTTTCCATTCCGGAAGAAGAACTCACATTCACTGCGTCCCGCAGCGGTGGACCGGGAGGCCAGCACGTCAACAAGGTGAGCACCCGCATTACGCTGCGGTTTGATGTGGCCGGTTCACCGAGTCTTTCACCGGAAGACAAAGAGCTGATCATGAACCGTTTGGGGAGCCGCGTGGGCAAAGACGGGGTTATCCGCGTGGTGTGCGGGCAGACGCCAAGCCAGTGGGCCAACAGGGAGACGGCGGTCGAGCGATTCGTCGAATTGCTGCGTGAAGCGTTGAAGGAAGTGGCTGTCCGGAGGAAGACTCGAGTCAGCAGAACGGCGAAACTGCGCCGCATCGAGGCCAAGAAACACCGCGGCATCCTGAAACGCCGGAGATCGAAGAAGGTTCGCACCGAGGATGAATGATCGCGCCGGAAGGCATTTCCTACGCCGCGCCCCTTGAAAATCCATTTACTGTGCAACGGCTTTACGCCGGGCCAACCCTTTACGGCGGACCGATCCTATCCGCGGAACACTCACTTCCTAACGGTTTCTATCTTTCTCTCGATGGGGGTGTCGAAAGGAAAAAGGGTGACCCACGGAGCATCAGGAGTCACCCTTCGATCGATTCGAATGGCGGAGAGAGAGGGATTCGAACCCTCGGTAGAGCTTTTGACCCTACACTCGCTTAGCAGGCGAGCGCCTTCAGCCGACTCGGCCATCTCTCCGTAACACTCTATGCGATGGCGGAGGGAGTAGGATTCGAACCCACGGTCCCGCTGCTAACGGAACAACGGTTTTCAAGACCGCCGCCTTAAACCACTCGGCCATCCCTCCAAAGCGCCGCTGGAATCAAGCTTTCTGGAGTTCGTCAACTTATCACCGGCGCCACACTCTGTCAAGAGCTCGATAACGATGAACCTAAACCTTGACCCCCCGGGTGTGAGAAAGTAGAATCCCAGCCTGCGGGGAAAATAGGAAGTTTTCAAGACATTGAGTCGTCGAACATCCCTTCGGGTATGCAGCCCGGCATGGAGTCCGCCGCAGGACGTGCGATGAAAATAGCTTATTTCGACTGTTTTTCGGGCATCAGCGGGGATATGATCCTGGGAGCCCTCCTCGATGCCGGACTGCCCCTGGATGTTCTTCTGGATGATTTCAAGAAGGTCCGGCTCGGGGGGTATGCCGTTCATGTTCAAAAGGAAAAACGGGGCTCCATCGCCGGCACTCGTGTAAAGATCTCCGTCGAACACCACCAGCCCGCACGTTCCTACGCCGACATATGCAGCCTGATCGAGGAGAGCCGACTTGAGCCTCGAGTGAAGGAACACAGCCTGGCCGTCTTCGATGTGCTTGCCCGGGCGGAGGCTCGCGTCCACGATATCCCGCCTTCTCGAGTCCATTTCCACGAGGTGGGTGCCCTCGACTCCATCCTCGATATCATCGGCACGGCGGCCGGCCTGTATCACCTGGGCACGGACCGCGTGTGTGCATCGCGCATACCCGTCGGCCGTGGCTTTGTGAAGACTCAACATGGAGTTCTGCCGGTTCCGGCTCCCGCCGTCGTTGTGCTGCTGGAGGGGGTGCCCGTATACGACAGCGGCATCGAACGGGAGCTCGTGACTCCCACGGGAGCCGCAATACTGGCGGCCCTGGCCGAATCCTTCGGCCCGGTCCCTGATATGACTCTTCTGGCCTCGGGGTACGGGACGGGAACGCATCCGGCGGAGAACCCGCCGAACCTGCTGAGGGTGCTCATTGGAACGGCCCGATCCGGGCTGCACCGGAAAGACCTGCTGCTGGTGGAAACCAGTATAGATGACATGAACCCTGAGTTGTATAATTATGTGATGGATCAACTGCTTGCACTCGGTGCCCTCGATGTCGGCCTTGTTCCTGTCCAGATGAAAAAGAACCGCCCCGGCATCCTGCTGCGCGCACTCATCGAACCCGCTCTCGAGGCCGGCACCGTCGATCTGATTCTCGGGGAAACCACCACCCTCGGTGTGCGCATCCAGGAAGTGAAGCGGGTGGAACTCGACAGACAGATCCTGAGCATCGGGACACCTTACGGGCCATGCCGGATCAAGCAGGCCTTTCTTCCGGGAGGAGAAACGCGGGTGACTCCCGAATATGAAGACTGCAGGCGGATCGCTCGGGAATACCGCATTCCGGTACGGAAGGTTTACGAGGATGTCATGGTGGCGGCGGTGAAAGAGAAAGAAAAGGCAGGGCAAGGTTTGCGGGCTCCGGGGGAGAAGGTATAGGATGGAGAAGAGGGCTGAGGTTACCGGTTCCCTGGTTACCGTGGGAGACGAGATTCTCCTGGGAGACATACCCAATGGGAATTCGCATCATATTGCTTCCGAGCTGCGATCGAAGGGCTTCCGCCTGGACAGGATCGTCACGGTGGGAGACCGGGAGGACGAAATTGCGGAGATACTCGAAAAAAGTGTCTCGAGGTCGCAGTTTCTCATCGTGACGGGAGGGCTCGGACCTACGGAAGACGACCGGACATGTTCCGCGGCATCCCGGGCCTTTGGCCGCGCGCAGGTAACGGATGAGGATTACTGTCAGTGGCTTCGTGGGCGGGCTGCCGAACGCAGGCTTGCCTGGTCCGACGAACTGGCCAGGCTGGCTGAGCTGCCCGAGGGGGCCGTCAAGATCGGCCTCGAGATGGCGGGGTTTTTCCTGGAGCACGAAGGGGTGCCCTGTTACTTCTTGCCCGGAGTTCCCGGGGAGATGAGGATGCTTCTTTCGGAGATGGTCATTCCCGATCTCGAGGAGCGTTTTCCGGGCAGGTACGTGTATCTGAAGCAGGTTGTCCGGGTGCAGGGGCTGTTCGAGTCCGAGATAGGGCGGCGGCTCAGGGAGCTCGACTGCCGGCACATGGGTGTGGAAATCGGGTACCTGCCGCAGGGCAGGGAAAACTGGGTGACTTTGTTTGCCAGGGGGGCATCGGAGGACGAGTGCCGAAGGCAGCTTGCCGAGGCCTGCAGAAAGGTCGTCGACCTTATCGGCGCGCACAACGTGAGCGGATATGGTGACGACGTTCTTGAGAAGGTGGTGGGGCGCCTGCTCAGGCAGAGCGGCTGGAGGATGGCCGTGGCCGAATCCTGCACGGGAGGTCTGCTCTCCGCCCGGGTGACATCCGTTCCTGGAGCGTCGGATTATTTTGACCGGGGCTTTGTGACCTACAGCAACCGGGCCAAGATGGATTTGCTCGATGTTCCCGGCGAACTGATTGAAGTGCATGGGGCGGTGAGCGAACCCGTGGCGCTGGAGATGGCTCGGGGCGCCCGTGTGCGGGCGGGGGCGGAGGTTGCTGCGGCGGTAACGGGGATAGCCGGGCCCGGCGGGGGAAGCCCGGTGAAGCCCGTGGGAACGGTTTATATCGCGTGTGTCACTCCTCGGGTAGAGACAGTCGAGAAGCACCTGTTCAGCGGGAACCGCGAAGACATTCGCGGCAGTGCGGTGCATACGGCTTTGCAGATCTTATGGAGATGTCTGACCGATGATTCGCACATTCATTGCCATTGACCTGCCCGTTCGAGTTCAGAAGGCCCTGGAAAACTTCGAACGGGAGCTGAAGAAGTCGGATGCTGCGGTCACCTGGGTCAAGCCCGAACGCATCCACTTGACCCTGAAGTTCCTCGGGGAAGTGCCTCCCGAGCAGATTGCCGAGATCCAGGCGGCCATCCAACTGGTGGCATCCTCCACGGATCGCTTTCGAGTCAAACCCGCCGGGTGCGGAGCTTTCCCCACGATGAAGCAGATGAGGGTTGTCTGGGTGGGGTTGACGGGGGACGCCAGGGCACTGGAAGACCTTCAGAAAAAGGTGGAAGCCGCCATGGTGCCCCTGGGGTTCGAGGCGGAGGATCGGCCCTTCAAGCCACACCTTACCCTGGGCAGAGTCAAGGGAAGGCAGCGCCTCCAGGTTCTTCAGGAAATGCTGATGGCACACCGGGAGTTTGAGGCGGAAGCTTTTGACGTTGCTGAGCTGGTATTGTATAAGAGCGAGTTGAGGCCGGACGGTGCGGTGTACACGCCTTTGTACAGGGCGGCCTTCCCCGGTCACTCCAGCTGAAAAGACAACGTGCATTCAAGCCGCGGCGGCAGCGGCACGATATTGAGGCGGGATAGAGAATTCGCTTTCGGTTGTTCTGTTCCATCACTGTCCATCCGTAACACATCACGATCCACCGCCCACGGTCTGCACCATTATAGAGGAGACCCACGTTATGGGACCCGTTGACGAACGACAGAAGGCCATCGACACGGCTATCTCACAAATCGAGCGCATGTGCGGAAAGGGCGCGATTATGCGCCTCGGCGAAGGGGCTCAACCCGTCGAGGTCGCCACCATATCGACCGGGTGCCTGTCCCTGGACCTGGCGCTGGGGATCGGAGGAGTGGCGAGGGGACGGATCGTCGAGATCTTCGGGCCCGAGTCGTCCGGAAAGACGACGCTTGCTCTGCACATTATCGCCGAAGCGCAGAAGCAGGGAGGCCTGGCTGCGTTTATCGATGCCGAACACGCCCTGGACATCCATTACGCGCGCAAACTGGGCGTGCAGGCCGAAGACCTGCTCATCAGCCAGCCAGACTACGGTGAACAGGCCCTCGAAATTGCAGAGGTGCTCGTTCGAAGCAACGCCATCGATGTAATCGTCGTGGACTCCGTTGCGGCCCTGGTTCCCAAGGCGGAGATCGAGGGGGAAATGGGAGACCCGCACGTCGGCCTCCAGGCGCGACTCATGAGCCAGGCGCTGCGCAAGCTGGTGTCGTCCATCAGCAAATCGAGAACATGTGTCATTTTCATCAACCAGATACGCATGAAGATCGGCGTCATGTACGGCTCCCCGGAAACGACCACCGGGGGCAACGCGCTCAAGTTTTATGCCACGATGCGCCTGGATATCAGGCGTGTAGGACCGCTCAAGGACGGGCAGGAAATCATCGGCAACAGGACCCGGGTGAAAGTGGTGAAAAACAAGATCGCTCCTCCCTTCAAGGAGGTGGAGTTCGATATTGTGTATGGGCGCGGGATATCGAAGGAAGGAGACGTGCTGGACCTTGCGGTGGATGCAGGCGTGGTGGACAAGTCGGGAACGTGGTATTCGTTCAATGGGGAAAGACTGGGGCAGGGCCGCGAGAATGCCAAGAGCTTCCTCAGGGAACATCGCGACCTGCTCTCAGGGTTGGAGGCCAGAATTCGTGAGATCCATTCCCTGAAGATCCCTTCCTTATCCGCCGCAGAAACAGCTTTGGCAGAGTGAGTTCCCTGGACGGAAAAGAAGAAGAGGAAGCGATCTCTGCGGATTGGAAGGCCGTTCGAAGTCGATGGGTTCGCTCTCGGCGGCACCCGTCAGCGGGATCGTGCGGCGAGCAACGGCAATTCTGTCGGAAGATCTGGAAAACTCAAAGGAAAAAGGTTAAGAATCTCCATTGGGAAGAAATTGCACGATCGGCCGTTCGCGTGCTCCGTCTCCCCGGCGTCGGCCGGTCTGCCCGGAAGGTGAGGGCTCGGGCATGTGTCGTCGCAGACCTTGACAAACTGAAAACATCAAGCAACCAGTCTGAGGAGATCTTTTTGATGAAAGCCAGCGAAATCCGCAAGGCCTTTTTGGACTTTTTCCAGCAAAGGGGACATTCCGTTGTAAAGAGCTCTTCCGTTATCCCTCACGATGATCCCAGCCTCCTGTTTACCAACGCGGGTATGGTCCAATTCAAGCGCACGTTTCTGGGCGAGGAACGACGCCCCTACAAGCGAGCCGCAACCAGCCAGAAGTGCATGAGAGCGGGCGGTAAACACAACGACCTGGAAAATGTGGGCCGTACGGCCAGGCACCACACATTTTTCGAAATGCTCGGCAACTTCTCCTTCGGTGACTATTTCAAGAAGGAAGCCGTGGAATATGCCTGGGACTTCCTCACCGAGACGATGGGACTCCCCAGGGATAAGCTCTATGCCACAATCCATGAAGGGGATTCCGAAATGCATCTCGGCCCCGACGAGGAAGCCAGGCATTTCTGGGCTCGCTACCTGCCGCAGGATCGCATCCTCACCTTTCCCACAAAGGACAACTTCTGGTCCATGGGCGACACAGGGCCCTGCGGGCCCTGTTCGGAAATCCTCATCGACCAGGGGGAAGAAATCGGCTGCGGTAGACCCGACTGCCGCCCCGGTTGCGATTGCGACCGCTATCTCGAACTGTGGAACCTCGTTTTCATGCAGTTCAACCGCAAGGCGGACGGTTCCATGGAACCGCTTCCCAAACCGAGCATCGACACGGGCATGGGCCTCGAACGCATTGCCGCCGTCATCCAGAAGGTGCCGTCCAATTACGACACCGACGTGTTTGCACCCATGCGCGAGAAGATCGCTCAACTTACGGGCTACCGCTACGGCGAAGAACCCGAAAAAGACGTATCTGTAAAGGTTATCGCCGATCATAGCCGGGCAGCGGCGTTCCTGATCGGGGACGGAGCACTTCCCAGCAACGAGGGCCGCGGCTATGTCCTGCGGCGGGTGCTTCGGCGCGCCCTTCGCCACGGGCGCTTCCTCGGGCTCGACCGCCCGTTTCTCAGCGAAGTCGCCGTCTCGGTCATGGAATCCATGCAGGACGCCTATCCGGAACTGCTGGAAAACAGGAATTATATCACTCAAGTCATCCTGCACGAGGAGGAGCGGTTCAACGAGACCCTCGACAACGGTTTGAGGCTGCTCCAGAACGAAATCAGGCGACTGCAGGACGAAGGCGTGGATATCATTCCCGGTTCCCTGATCTTCAAACTGTACGACACTTACGGATTCCCCATTGATATCATTACTGATATGGCTCATGATCTCCACTTCTCCGTCGATGAAGCCGGCTTCGGGGAGCTCATGGAAAAGCAAAGGGAACAATCCCGGATGCACTGGAAAGGAAGCGGAGACAGGGAGATCGTGGAGGCTTACCGGCAGCTGTCCTCGAAGGGAGTCATTACGCGCTTTGTGGGCTACGATGCCGTCAGCGCCAGGTCCACTGTGCTTGCGCTGGTGGTCCACGGGAGTGCCGCGGGCGAAGCCTCTTCGGGGATGGAAGTCGAAGTCGTTACAGAAGAAACTCCCTTTTATGGAGCCTCCGGCGGGCAGGTGGGAGATCAGGGAGTCATCACGGGACCTGCTGGAAGGCTGTCCGTTATCGACACACTTAAGCTGCCCGGCGACATCATCGTTCACATGGCAAAGGTGGAGGAAGGCACGATCCGGGTGGGAGACCAGGTCGAACTCAACGTGAATGAAAGGCTTCGGCAGGACACCGCTCTTCACCACACCGCCACGCACATTCTTCACGCCGTTCTGCGCACCGTGTTGGGGGATCACGTCAAGCAGGCGGGCTCATTGGTTGCTCCCGACCGGTTGCGCTTCGACTTCACCCATTTTGCCGCATTGACCCCTGACGAAATGATGCGGATCGAAAGGCTGGTCAACGAAGAGATCCTGCGAAATCACGATCTCCAGGTGCGCGTGATGAACCTCGATGAGGCGCTCAAAACGGGAGCCATGGCCCTGTTCGAAGAGAAATACGGAGACACGGTGCGCATGGTGGAGATTCCCGGGTTCAGCAGGGAGCTGTGCGGTGGTACTCATACGCACCGCACGGGGGATATAGGGCTGTTTGTCATTGTTCAGGAGTCCGGTATTGCGGCTGGTGTGAGGCGGATCGAGGCGCTTGCGGGGCGGAGGGCCATGGAGCACCTGGGCAGGCAGCAGGAGATCCTCTATCGTGCTGCAGGACTGCTCAAGAGCAGCCCCTTCGAGGTGGCCGACAGGGTCGAAAAACTGCTTCAGCAGCAAAGACAGCTCGAAAAGGAAATCGAGGCCCTGAAGGCATCGTTTTCGAGCAGGCAGTCCGCGGACCTTCTCGAACAGGCCGAAAACATCAAGGGTGTGAAGGTGCTGGTCACCGCCGTGAAGGCCGAGAATCCCAAGGAACTGCGGGAGATGAACGATCGTTTCAAGGAGCGGATGGAGAGCGGAGTGGCCGTTCTGGGAGGAACGCGGGGAGACAAGGTTTTTCTGCTCGTCGGGGTCACGCCTGACCTGACTTCACGGGTTCACGCGGGGAACCTGATCAAGCAGATTGTAAAGGAGGTGGGCGGCAGCGGAGGAGGCCGGCCGGACATGGCGCAGGCAGGCGGCAACAGGCCTGAAAACCTCTCCAATGCTCTGGCTCTCGCGAGAAGACTTATCGAGGAAAGCTTGTGATCGGCTTTATCCAGGACAACTCACTGGAATAACGATCTGTCATGCATCGAGGTCGACGGGAATTCACCATTTCCTCGACCTCGAAATGTTTCAGCCATAAACGTTTGACTTGTTCGGCGCACTGAACGGCCGTTCCTTCCCCTTGGAAGCCCGGGGGTACGCCGGATTTCGGCAATCGGGTTCACAGGCGGTCCACTCTGCAGCAGGCGAGTTCTCTTTCGGCTTCTTCGGTGAGATCTTCATGCAAATCAGCCAGGCGATAAGATGCGCCGCATTCCCGGCAGCGCCAGATGATCTGCCGTCAGGTCCGGGCCATCACCAGTTTGTTCTTGCACGCGGGACAGTTCAAGATTTCTCCTTCAAATCAGTGCATTCTTTTTTCTATGTCGATTTTTAGAGTGTGTACTTATAATAGCTTTCCGGCCGATTGGCAACTGCCGATGGTATCTGTTCGACGCCAGCTTGTCGAAATGCACACGGTGTGACGACTGCGACGGGGGACTGAATACATGCCTGCCAACTTGCCTCCTCCCTATTTTGAAGCGGAAAAGAGATTCAGGGAAGCGAAAACGACGGAAGAAAAGATCGAGGCCCTGGAAGAGATGCTTACCATTATGCCCAAGCACAAGGGCACGGATAAGCTGAAGGCGGACCTCAGGCGCCGAATTGCAAAGCTCAGGACCGAGGCGCGTCAGAAGAAGGGGACGGCGAAGAGGGATACGGCGTTCAGTATCGAAAAGGAAGGAGCTGCACAGGTTGTACTGGTGGGTGCCCCCAACACCGGCAAGTCCTCCCTCGTGGCAGTCATGACCAATGCCCGGCCCGAGGTGGCCGATTTTCCCCATACCACCTGGAAACCAACTCCAGGCATGGTCCCATTCGAGAACATCCAGTTTCAGCTGGTGGATACTCCGCCCGTGACAAAGGATTACCTCGATCCCTGGATGGCCGATCTTATGCGTCGGGCCGATATCCTGCTGATTATGCTCGACCTTCATGCGGACCCTCTGCAGCAGATGGAAGACACCTTCGCCATCCTCGAGAGCCTGAGGATCTTCCCGGAAGGCGCCCTCATCCCAAAAGATATCAGAAAGCTTCCATTTATAAAAAAAATGCTTATAATAATGAATAAAACCGATAGTGAAAAAGATGAAGAAGACTACAATGCTTTTCTGGAACTGGCGGGAGTTTCGGTTCCGTGCATGGCGGTTTCCACGCTGAAGGGGCGGAACTTGACTCGGCTTTTGGAAGTATTGTATAGTATTTCCGGCCTGATTCGTGTATATACCAGGGCCCCGGGCAAGGAGCCGAACATGAAGGCTCCTTTTGTGCTCCCCGCCGAGAGCACGTTGGAGGATCTGGCTGCCAATATCCACAAGGATTTTGTGGACAAATTGAAATACGCAAAGGTTTGGGGGAAGGCGGTATTCGACGGCCGGATGGTTCAGCGGGACTACGTGCTCCAGGACGGAGATATTGTGGAGCTTCACATTTGATTCCATCGGGATGGTAAGGATGCTGTTTAGTTGGTTTATTAAGAAGGCTCGTATCCTTCCTCGAAAGTCGGGACAAGCGATGACACCTGCAGGACAACCCCACCTCAGACCGATTCTTAATAATTGACTAAGATTGCAGAGAGTCTTAATTTTTCTTTTGAATATTCTTTCATTCTTTCAGCTCCGTGGTGCCCACTGGAGGGCAGGAGGCGAAAATGGAAGAGCAGGAAGGGGAACACGGATCGCATGATGGACCTGGACAGAGCATTGGACGGCGGTCTGTTCCCGAGGAGGAGTTTGAAATGAAAGCCTACACAGCGGAAAAATGCCTTCCTTTTGACTATTTGTTCAAGAGGAAGGATGTTCAGGGGGATTACGAGACCCTCAACGATGAACAGGTGTTGGCTGAAAAATTCGAAGATGCCGATTTCTCTCTGGACGATCGAATCGATCTTGAGCGCAGGGAACCGAGGAATTCGTTCCATACCCCGGATTATGAAGAGGAAGAGGAAACGGAGGAACTCGCTGACAGCCAGATTTCAGAGGCCCAGGAGTTCGAAGAGGATCACGTTACCTGCTACCTGAAGGAGGTTTCAACGTACCCGCTGCTGACGCAGGAGCGGGAGACCGAGCTGGCTCAGGTGATCCGGGAAGGGCAGGAAGAACTGGTCAAGATGGTCGCCGATCAAGCATCGGAAGACCGGTTGATCATGGATCTCCACCAGAAGGTGGAAAAGCTCATAGGCCATGAAAAAGCGTTTCCCGGTGTTCGGGACAAGATCCTCAAGGTTATTCTGCGTACCCTGGAACGAGGAGTGCTGGAGAACCCGGAAAATCGTCTTTACTCCGAGATGTTGACGCGAATCCAGCAGATCATGCGATCCATCGATGACTCCAAACAGGAAATGGTGAAGGCCAATCTGCGCCTGGTTCTGAGTATCGCGAAACGATATCGCGGGCGCGGAATGAGTTTCGACGATCTTATTCAGGAGGGCAACCTCGGGTTACTCAAGGCCGTCGGGCGCTTCGACCACACCAAGGGCAACCGGTTCAGCACGTATGCAACCTGGTGGGTGAGACAAAGCATTATTCGTGGGATCTATGACAAAACGCGGACTATTCGCCTGCCCGTGCATTTCATAGAACTCAAGAACCTGTTCTTCAAGGTCTTCTATGAGTTGCTCAAGGAACTGGGGCGCGAGCCCACAGCCCAGGAAATCGCGGACCGGGCCAACCTTCCCCTGGAAAAAGTGCAGATGGTGCTGACCCTGGCTTCCCAGCCGATTTCTCTCGAGACTCCCATCGGTGAAGATGAACAGAGACTCGGAGACTTCATCGAAGACGATCGGTCCACTTCCCCCGTGGACGAATGCTCCGACAGGGAACTGGCCGAGGTGACCCGCGTGCTTCTCTCGGGTTTGCAGCCACGCGAAGAGAAGATCCTTCGCCTGCGCTTCGGTCTGGATGGGCAGCCCGCCGAGACCCTTGAAAAAATAGGAAAGACTTTCAAGGTCTCCAAGGAGCGAATCCGGCAGATCGAAAAAAAGGCGTTGCGCAAGCTTCGCAATCCCAACAGGCAGGCATCCCTGAAAGCGTTCATTGAATAATCCTGCAGCTGACAGACGAGGGTTTTTCCCGCTCGAATCGTAAGACCTGGGCGGGGAAACCCACTAATGCGAAGGAGCCTCAATGACAAGATAAATGGAGCCAGGCGATCCCGGGTGGAGAGGTCTTTATGGCGCGATCCGCGCTTGGACTTGATTCCCGCTTTCGCAGCAATGGCGTTGAAATGCAATCGATCCATTGAGTGAAAAGCGCCGGACGTGCCCGTTTGCCGGTTGAACCAGATTTCACGGCCCATGTGAGAGTCTTCGAGCGAACACGATAATGCCTGACTCCGTTGGAATCCTCATCCTTCTCTGGTTGATCAATTTCGCTCCCCCTTTGACGGCCTGCCTTTTTGAACACCGATGGAAAGAACCCATCGACCGCGGCTGGACATTCCGTGACGGAAGGCCTCTGTTCGGTACTCACAAGACTACGCGGGGGGTTGTGGCGGGAGTCTTGACGGGTATGGCGGCAGGAGTCGTGCTGGGGTTT
>JABUEY010000166.1 GCA_013314815.1 Syntrophobacteraceae bacterium | reverse complement strand
TGACCACGCGCCGCGCTTCCCTCCATCGAGGGATGCACATCAGGGGAGGAGTTTTCCCGGCGTGTCAGGGAATGGATCGATGTGACATGCGGTCCGTCTGACGCAGCCTGCCTCTACACATTCAGGCACATCGACGTTCCCGACCCTTCCGTTTATGTTTCGGCCGCACTGAACGGATACAAGTCGCTTCTCCGTTCAGCTGAGGTATCGAATCTCGATGATGCCGTATCCATGGTGAGTCAAATCCCGGGGAGGGAATCCATCTTTGGCGGATCGAACAGGGTTGCACTTCCCGACGAGGTCCTGCTTTTCGATACGGCGAACGGCAATGAGCGGATGCTTCTGTTGTATGCCCTGCTCATGCACTCTCCTGCTTTCCCTCGATCCGACAAGGACGCTTTCTCCATTGAACAGGCTTCCTATTCGTGGTCTATTCGTTGCCTCAATCGAGAATTTGTCGGCACAGACCTGTAGGGCAGCCGTATTCTTCCATTCGGAACGGGATAACATGTCCATCGTTCGGTTTGTCTTGTCCTGCCTCGGTCCGTTCGTTCACATGGACGAAAAATCCTGCCGGGTACTCCAGGTTCTTGATTTCGTCATTTGACGGATATAAAGTACACAGCAAATATCGTCCTCGTGTATTTTCTCTCAAGCGAGGTTCCGCCATGAAGATACTTTTCGTATATCCCAGAGTATCCGAGACATTCTGGAGTTTCAGGCATGCCCTGCGGGTCGTTCACCGCAAGGCGGCGTTTCCGCCCCTGGGGGCTCTTACGGTGGCTGCTCTGCTTCCGTCCGCCTGGGAAAAGCGGCTGGTCGACCTCAATGTGAGGGAACTCCGGGATGAAGACATACTCTGGTCCGACTGCGTTTTCATCAGTGCGATGCTCGCACAGAAGGATTCCGCCCGTACAGTGGTCGATCGCTGTCTGCGGCTCGGGCGGAAGACCGTGGGGGGAGGGCCCCTGTTCAAGTCCTACAGGGACGATTTCCAGGATGTGGACTGCCTGTTTATCGGGGAGGCCGAAGATATCCTGCCGCGGCTCGTGTCGGATCTCGAAAAAGGAAGGCTTCAGACCTGCTACGAGGCTGTCGGACGGCCTTCACTCGAAAAGGTGCCCATTCCCGAGTGGGACCTCATTGATTTCAATGACTACGTGTCCATGAGCATCCAGTATTCAAGGGGGTGTCCATTCGACTGTGAATTCTGCGACATCGTTGTCCTGAACGGACGTGTGCCGCGCACCAAGGCTGACGATCAGATGATCGACGAACTGGATTCGCTTTACGATCGAGGCTGGCGGGGTTCGGTCTTTATCGTCGACGACAATTTCATCGGGAACAAGAGGAGGGTAAAGAGTCTTCTTCGAAGGATCATCAGGTGGCAAGCCGGGAGACAAAAGCGGCTCACCTTCTTTACCGAGGCGTCGGTCGACCTGGCTGAAGATGAAGAACTCATGACTCTTATGGCGGCGGCCGGGTTCAACAAGGTCTTCCTGGGGATAGAGACTCCCGCGGAGCAGAGCCTTGTGGAATGCGGGAAGTCTCAGAACCTCAGGCGCAGCCTTTCCGAATCCGTGAGTGTCATTCATGCACACGGCATGGCGGTGATGGGAGGATTCATCATCGGGTTTGACAACGATCCACCGGACATATTCGAGCGCCAGGTCAACTTCATCCAGAAGAACGGGATAACGGCCGCAATGATCGGTTTGCTGACCGCCATTCCGGGCACCCGTCTTTATCAGAGGCTCGAGAGGGAGGGGCGGCTGCTGTTCAAGCCTTCCGGAGACAATACGGATATCAGCGGGAGTCTTAACTTCATTCCGAAGATGGACAGGCAGGCGATCATCAACGGTTATCAATGGGTCATGAACACGATTTACTCGCCGGAGATGTATTACAGGCGAATGCTTGCGTTCCTGAGAAGCTACCGTCCGTGCGTGGAGACGTCCATGGAGCGGAACGACCTGTTCACGTTTCTGAGGTCGCTCTGGTATCTCGGTCTGCAGGATGTGAAGCCCAGCAGAAAGTATTACTGGCGGCTGCTGAAGGAGGGAATCTCCACGTATCGCCAGTCCTTCTCCGATATGGTGACCATGGCCATCTACGGCTATCACTTCCGCACATTGTTCTGGTCACCGCAATTTTCAAAAAAGCTCGAAGACTGCCGGTCCAGGTTCGAGTCCCGTGGATGAGTTTCCTCGAACCTAAGGGACGGCCGGGTCGATCGACTTCGATGAGCACTCACGAAGAAACGGGGGACGGGAACGAGTCAACCGGAACCATCACTGTTTACGAAAACACTGGGAGGCAAGTCATGAACAGTATCGAAGTATTCAAGGTGCCGCGCAGAAAAACCTTGGTGCGCCTGCTTTACACCATCCTTTACCTGATTATTTTCGAGATTCTCAAGATCATCGTTCAGGTCACCGTGCTCTTCCAGTTTGCGGTTCTGCTCATTACTCAGAGACACAGCGAACCCTTGAAAAACTTCTCCAACAAGGTTGCGACCTACGCATACAAGATCATCCGGTATGTGACCTTGAATGAAAACCTGCGCCCCTTTCCTTTTCACGATTTTCCCGCTGAGCACGAGGCGCCCGAGGAACCTGTCCGCTTCGACTGATTTCCTGGAAGCTTACCGTTGCCCGGGTGCCGCTCCGGATACCCTGGCCGGTGGGCGGTCTCTTCATCCCCGGGGAGTCCGGCCGGGGCGGCCGGACTCCCGAATGCTCCATCATGCGCATTCGGGCATTGCGGTCACCTCGGCCAACGCCTTCTCCCACCTGCCTGATCGAGCCATGTTCGTTTCTCCTTGAGCTTCCACGACAAAAGTGCGGGTCGTGTCTCCTGTTACCTCGATGTGGATGTCCCAGCGTTCTTCGGGAAGGGCGTCTTCCATGCGCTCCGGCCACTCGATGAGGGAGACGCCTCCTCCGTAAAGCGCCTCCTGCCAGGGAATGCTCTCAAGATCTTCAGGAGTCGTCAGCCGGTAAAGATCGAGGTGGTAGATATGGAGGCGGCCTTCGTATTCGTTGATGACCGTGAAAGTCGGGCTGGTGATGGGAATCTCGGGAGGAACTCCGAGGCCGTATGCGATGTTTCGTGCAAAGAGCGTCTTGCCTGCCCCCAGTTCGCCCCGGAGCGCAAGAATATCGCCGGGTTCCAGGATCTCTCCGATTCTTCTGCCCAACGCCTGGCTGCAGTCTTCTGTTCTGGAAAAAACAGAGATCCGCTTCATGGGAAGTCCGTGAGGCTCTCGAGTTGTCCGATCACGACGGGCACATGCTGCAGCAGATCGGAGGCAATGAGACCTCGAGTGCCCGATTCCGGAAGGCATCTGTCCGCTGCGGCACCGTGGATAAAGGCGCCCAGGCACGCCGCCTGGAACGGTTCGAATTGCTGGGCAAGCAGCGCGGCGATGATTCCTGTCAGAGTGTCCCCGGTCCCGCCGCCGGCCATCGCCGGGTTCCCCGTGCTGTTTATGGCCAGTCTTCCGTCAGGCGCCGCAATGACCGTTCGGAAACCCTTGAGAACGACCACCACTCCATGCTCCTTACTGAAGCCGGATGCCGCCTCGATCCGGTCTTCCTGGACCGCTTGCGTCGATTTCTTCGATATCCTGGCCATTTCTCCCGGGTGGGGAGTCAGGACCACGGGGGAGGAAGCCTTCTGCAGATGCCGCGGATCGTCGGCGAGAGCCGTGATTGCATCCGCATCGAGGACCATGGGAACCTGGATGTGCTGCACGAGTTCCTTCACGAGGCCGCAGGTCTGGGGGTGCAGTGAGATGCCCGGCCCGACGGCCATGGCCTGCTTCCCGTCCATGAAATCGAGAATGTGAGGCAAAGCGTCGATGGCCGGCGACTGTTCATCTGTTTCGGGAATCGGCAGGGTCATGGGTTCCGTTATCTTGACTTCCAGAATGGAGTTGAGACTCGACGGAATGAAAAGGGTGATGAGCCCTGCTCCCGCCCGAGCCGCCCCGAGGCAGACGAGGGCCGCGGCGCCGGTTTTGCCCCTTGACCCGGCCAGCACGCCCACATGGCCTGCGTGCCCCTTGTGTACCGATGGGGTTCGAGGTGCAATCCAGCGCGAGACGAATTCCTCGGTGAGCCACCAGCGGCTGATACCCGACGACTTCACCACGCTGGCGGGTATTCCGATGTCCACGACCTTGAGTGCACCGGTGTACTCGCAGCCGGGTTCAACAAAATGTCCGGTCTTCGGGAACCCGAAGGTGGCCGTGGCTGTGGCCCGGACAGCAGCCCCCAGAGGCCTGCCGGACGTTGCATCGAGGCCCGACGGGATATCGACGGCAAGCACGGGAACACCGAGGCCGTTGATTCCTTCGATGATCCGCCGGTAGGTGCCCTGCACTTCGCTCTTCAGGCCCGTTCCCAGGATGGCGTCGATCACGACGTCGCTGTCTTGGATCCACCCCCATTGGGCCGGGAAGTCTTTGTCTTGGTCCCATACCACATGGGGAACTCCGATGCGTTCGAGGATAAGGAAGTTGGTCAGAGCATCACCCTGGAGCCGCCCGGGCGGACGAAGGCAGACGACGCGGATTCGAGCGCCTTGTTCGTGGAACAGCCTGCCCAGCACGAATCCGTCTCCCGCATTGTTTCCCCCGCCGGCGACCACGGTGATTCGACGACGCACCAGGTCGGGGATCACTTCCCGATAGAAATCCGCGGCGCCGCGGGCTGCGTTTTCCATGAGCACCATTCCGGGAATCCCGATCTCCTGAATGGTCCGACGATCGAGCCCGGCCATTTCCGAAGCTGTGACGACAAGCATGTGGACCTCCATGGGGACAGATGGGATCAAACGGGTGTGCGTCCGGATACGAAATTCGAGAAAGGCAGTCCGCTGATGGATCGCCCACCCCTGCCTTCTTCATTTGATCGAGGAAACGGTTCGATGTTCGGCCGGCCTGTTGAACCATCCCGCGCCTTCCCCGTGAGTGGGGTGAGAAACATGGATCCAGGGTCTTTCGGTATCGTCGCTTTTCACCTCGATGTCCTGCCGGAGAGCAGGAGAGCGCATGCCCGTTTATCCGTTCACCAGCGCGATCATTTCCCGCACAGCGCGTTCCATGCCGACAAGGACGGCTCTTGCGATCACCGAGTGGCCGATGCTGAACTCCTGGATTTCGCCCACGTTCCTGAGCATTGCTATGTTCCGGTAATCGACTCCGTGACCGGCATGAACTCCCAGTTCGAGTTCACGCGCCAGCCTGGCGGCCGTTACAATGCGGTCGTATTCTTCCTGGCGTTTCGTATAGGAGTCGGCGTCGGCAAACATGCCCGTATGGATTTCCACATACTCGACTTCGAGCCGGTGCGCCGCCCTGATCTGCCCGGGATCCGCGTTGATGAAAAGACTCACGGCGATGCCGCCGTTGTGGAGCGTACGGATCGTTTCCCTCAGGGATTTCTCGAGAAGTACGACGTCCAGGCCGCCTTCGGTGGTCAGTTCCCGGCGTTTTTCCGGGACGAGAGTAACCACGTCGGGCTTTATTTCAAGAGCGACCTGGACCATTTCCTCGGTGGAGGCCATCTCGAGGTTCAGCCTGGTCTTGACGGTCCGGCGAAGAACCTGGACGTCTCTGTCCTGGATATGACGCCGGTCTTCACGAAGATGTACCACAATGCCGTGAGCTCCGGCGAGTTCCGCGAGGGCCGCGGCGGTCACCGGGTCCGGTTCCGCTGAAAGACGCGCCTGCCGTATCGTGGCCACGTGGTCCACATTGATCGCAACTCTTGCCACAATCCCTCCTTGCGTGCCGGGTTAAGAATAAAGTCGAGGGCCTTGCTGAAAAGGACCTTGGAAGGTGGCTTCGCCGGCTCGAATGCACACGCACGCACTCGACGTTCGACCTCGACCAGGGACAGTCAGATCGACCCGCGTTTCAGATCAAGGGGGCGACTTGCCGGAAGAAGGACCCGGGACAGGAGAAGCTCGAAAAGCCGGGATCAGGCCGGAATCAGGCCAGGAACCATTCATAATCCTCCCGGGAATGTCCGAGTATATCGAGGAGTTCGACGGTCTTTTCGTTCATCGCCTTTGCGTCGTTATCGCCCGCCTCGTGATCGTAGCCGGTCAGGTGCAGTATGCCATGAGCGAGCAGAAGATCGAGAACCAGGGAGAACGAACACCCGTGTTCGTCACTCATGGCCATTGCCACGGGTGCACAGATCACCACGTCTCCCAGGAGCTCCGTGCAGACATCACCGAACTCGCCTTCGCGCATGGGGAAGGAAAGCACATCGGTGGAAGAATCGACGCCGCGGTATTCCCTGTTGATCCGGGTCATCTCCGGATCGTCCACGATCAGGACACTCAATTCTACATCAGTGAATCCCAAGGCGTTTAAGATCCGTTTTGCCGCGCTCTCGATTCGCACAGGGCTTATCTCGATCCTGCTTTGATTCACGGTGACCTGGATCAGAGGCATCCGTCTTTCCTTTTCCCTCGCCTGCCGTGCCGGGATATTCTATGCGCTTGTGATGGACTGTAGCCAGGATCTGGTTGAAATGCTTGGCTATGTGGTGGAGGTCCTTCAGGGTCAGTTCGCATTCGTCGAGCTGGCCGTCACTGAACGCATTGTTGATCAGCCGATTGACCATACCCTGGATCCTGGCGGGCGTCGGTTCCGTGAGAGAACGGCAGGCCGCTTCCACCATGTCGGCCAGCATGACGAGCCCCGCCTCCTTGGTCTGAGGTTTGGGGCCCGGATACCGATAATCGTCGATATTGATGGGAGGCAGCGCGGCAGCCTTGCCGCTCTTCGCCTTCTCGCGTGCTTCCAGGGCCTTGTTGTAAAAGAACGAGATGAAACTCTTCCCGTGATGCTGACTGATGATGTCGGTGATATCCTTGCCCAGCCTGTGCTGCCTGGCCAGTTCGACGCCTTCCTTGACATGGGAGATCAGAATCAGACTGCTCATGGAAGGCGCCAGTTTTTCATGACGATTCTCGCAGTCGAACTGGTTCTCGATAAAGTAAAGTGGTTTCCTGATCTTTCCTATATCGTGGTAATAGGCGGCGACCTTGGCCATGAGCGAATTGGCCCCGATGGACTTTGCGGCCGCCTCGACCATGTTTCCCACGATGATGCTGTGATGATACGTCCCCGGGGCTTCCACCATCAGCTCCTGAAGGAGTGGCTGGTCCATGGTGGCAAGTTCCAGCAGCTTGATGTCCGTGGTGTAATTGAAGATCATTTCGGCAAGAGGCGTAAGGCCGGTGACCAGTATGCCGGCAAAAATGCCTCCGCAGAAACCGAAGAAGGCGTCGGTCATGATGCGCGTAAACACCCACTGGTCCTGGAGGGAGGCACCGAGTACGATCAGTATGGTGTTGGAACATCCCACCAGCAGGCCGGCCTTGATCGGGATCATGCGGTTCCTGCAGGGCGACACCCCGTGAGCCGCCACGAAGCTGCCCATCAGGAAGTAGAAGAAGATTTCGAAGTCCTTTCCGAAAAGCAGTCCGGCAAATATGGTCAGTACCAGCGAGAAGATGAG